>JAAZVG010000112.1 GCA_018623655.1 Flavobacteriaceae bacterium | reverse complement strand
TATTCAAGTAATAAATGGAATAGCAATAATAATTCTGATCAGCCCTATACATAGCTTATATTCAAAGGATATATCCCCTATCCCCCTCAATTAAAAAAAGAATACCCACCACAAAGACTAAACAGTATTGACTTGAGGCATTGGTTGGAATGCACAATTGATATGAGAGATTATTGCATAATTGAACCTCAAGCCAACAACCAAAATAACAACAAGTATAAAGCCCTTGATATGGGTATTCCGGCTGAAGATATTAAATTTTCATTAGTTTTCGTGTTTATTGCAATTATTGATTTAATTTAATATGTCCAACCAAAACAATTTTAAACTTTTCCAAATCGTTCTTTAAACAAGGTATATATAAAAAGAATTAAACAAATTGCTCCTCCGACAAATGAAGGAATCAGGGTAAGCTCTCTGAACACCCCGATTAATACCGGTTCAAATTTTATTAAATAGAACAAGTAAAATAATCCAATATTACCCCAGCAGATTAAGGAGACTGCGATCAAACTTCATTTATTCATAAGGCGAACTATTCTTGAGATTCACAAGGTACTTCGTATGTTTGACCCGCTACAAGATCATAACATTTATCATCCTTAACACATGAAGCAATCAAAAAAAGAGATAAGATAAGAAGATGTCTCATTTAAAATATTCGTAGTAAAGAATTGTTAGAATCACACCCTTTAAAAAGGCAATAAAACCAGAGAGATTGGGATTTGAAACCATAAAATTCCTTCTCCATTCTAAAAATGCTTTCATAATAAATAATCTAAATTTCTAAGTCCTGATTCTATAAAAAGCTCAAAATATCTAATATATATTCTCGAGCACAATCAGCGTACAAACTACTCCCCATAAAAAAGATAAAAATGCGAAACCAAATAAGCCCAATTTCTTCAGCAGCCAGTAGTTAATCTTGAAACGAAAAGGAATGAGTCGATCCATTCCCTTTTTTGTGAACGAATATTCATCCATTAATATGGGTAAAAGGTTTCTTCTAAAGTACTAAATATTAAGCAAGTATGAACGTAGCTGTTGTTGCTAATATGAAAATGAGCAGTGTAATGGCAAACATAGAGATTGGTTTTTGCTCGAACACGATAGATATATTCACTAATTTTCAATAATGAAATTCATAAGCACAATTGCACTAATAATGGCTTTTTCCTTTGCATCCCAAGCTACTGGTCAAAGTTTTACAGGAAAAAACACCAAATCAGCTGATCCTTTAAAAGAGCTTAAGCTAAGTATCTATCAGAATAATTCTGAAACTACCATAAAGGTTTCTGGGATAGAAAATGTTCTACAGGAGGCAGAAAAGCGCTTCAAATACGTTCCAAAATATTTGGACTGCCTAAACTGTAACGAGCATAAATTAGAGGTCGTTTATGAAATTATTGGAGAATATACTTTTGGTGGACATTCTGGAAGTAAAACCTTTTCGATGCGATATTCCCCAACCCAAGAGGATAGAAACAAGAACAGTCTTCAAATAATTGAAAGAAACGGAGAAAATCTAATCGCAGCAGACAGTTTTAAACGAATTATTACAAAAGGAACTACACTTTATATCAAGCTGATTGAGGTACGCGGATATATTATCAATAATAGCATCCGAACAGATAAAAAATTCTATCGTTTAGGCAAGCTATTTAAGTTTTAGAACTCTTCAATAGTGGCGGTCAAACCCGCCTGTAGAAGCGCTTCACATCTCGGTCTTAAATCGTCATAATCCCCTTTCTTTACAGAACACTTTCCTTTGAAATGAACGATAAGTGCACATTGATGGGCTTGTTCTTCGGTGTGCTCACAATAACGCACTAGCATTGCGATTACATGATCAAAGGTATTGTAATCGTCATTGTGCAGTACAATTTCATAGCCCTTAGCTTCTAAGGTTTCTGCATCTACCGACGTTTGTTCCTCGGTTTGGCTAAGTCGAAAGGATTTAATCATTAATTAATCGAAATTTTGCCGCTACCCAACGATCTAAATCAGTAGACTCGATAAGCTCGAGACCATGCACCGAGAAGGCATCTGTTAGAAGTAGTAGGTCTTCGATGTAAAATCCACTCACCCACAATTCAGAAGAAGCATTCATTTTAGTAACATAATCTGACACCTGGTCGAGAAGAATGTTTCGATTGATGTTCGCAAGTATTAAATCATAATACCCCTCAGCCTTCTGACAACTATCGTCTTGCCAAGCACAAATTGAGACCTTATTTCTATCGGCATTTTCTAAACTATTTTCGATACACCAAGAATCAATATCTATTGCATCACAGCTTGCTCCCTTCAGCGCCGCAAGTATGGCTAGAATACTAGTACCACATCCCATATCGAGGATACGTTTATTTTCAAGGTTATCTAACCTGCTTAGGAAGTCCAACATTTGATAGGTGGTCTGATGATGACCTGTACCAAAACTCATCTTTGGCTCAATAACTAATTCATAGTCTGCCTCTATGCGCTTATGAAAAGAAGCTCGAACCGATACCCGATCACCAACCACAATGGGCTTAAAATCAGACTCCCAATTGGCGTTCCAATTTTCCTGTTGAATTTCACTTATGGTCCACTCGATAGATTCTGCAATACCACTGGTGTAGGGAAAATGATCGATAGCACTCAGCTCAGAGGCATTAAAAAGCGATTGATCTACATACGCTTTGACTCCATCTTCAGTTTCTAAAAAGGTGTCAAAAGGTAACGCTGAAAGCTCGTCTACCAATACATCTCGAGTAGGCACTAGTGGCTTAACCGTAAAAGTGAGCTCGAAATAGACAGGATCAACACTCATTATTCTGCTGCAGCAACAATCGCAAGAAAATCTGAAGCAACTAATGAAGCACCACCAATAAGGCCTCCATCAATATCTGGATTAGCAAAAAGATCTTTTGCATTTCCTGGTTTTACACTACCCCCGTAAAGAATTCTAACTTTTGATGCAACCTCGGTTGAGTAGGCATCACTAAGAAAAGATCGAATATGCGAATGCATTTCTTGAGCTTGTTCTGGCGTAGCAGTTTCTCCAGTGCCGATCGCCCAAACAGGCTCGTAAGCCAATACTATCTGATCCATCTGTTGATCAGTCACCCCTTTAAGTCCCAAGCTCAATTGCTCTGAAACCACATTAAAATGGGATCCTTCTTTTCGTTCTGAAAGCTGTTCGCCAAAACAAAAGATGACACGAAAACCTACCTCAATTGATTGAATTACCTTTTTATTGATAATCTCGTCCGTCTCACCATAAATATCGCGACGCTCTGAGTGGCCCAAAATAACAAGATTCACCCCGATCGAACCTAACATATTGAGAGAAGTTTCTCCGGTAAAAGCACCATTTGCAGCAGCATTTACATTTTGAGCAGCAACGGCAATCGTAGAATTAGAGGTAGCATTTACAGCACTTTCTAATACAACGAATGAAGGTGCTACTACTATCTCAACATTTGAAGGCACATCAGCCGAAACTAATTCTGATAAAAGCGACTTAGTTTCGCTCAAATCCTTATTCATTTTCCAGTTACCTGCTACAATTGGCGTTCTCATTTTATTTTTAATTTGATGATTAATAAATGTCGTTTATATGTTTTTTATCGGTGATCACCCCTTGGTTAAGCCAAAGAACACCAGGGTTTGATCGAACAATCGTTTTTACCGTAGTTTGATCACATTGATACCAGCGAATAACCGAACCATATTCTTCATAAAATTTAGCTACACTTACATCCGAAGCGGCGGTCATACCGTAGATTGCATATCCGTTGGCGAATTTTTTTTCAGCGAAATCAACCACCTTATCGAAATCGTTCAATGAGGCTGATTCAAAATCATAAGAAGTAATTAGGATTGCCTTTTCCTCGTTCAATAAGCTCGAAGTGTAGTCTTCTCCATCTAACATCATCGTGAAATCGTGAATCGGAGGCTCAAAAGCGGCTTGAACAAGTTCTGTTTTCACACTACCGGTAAAATTAGCATCAGAAATAGTCGGAAAACTGCCTGAGGTAATTTCTTCAAAGAGGGTTCCGTCTCGCTCAAATGTCCAAATATATCGGTATTCTTCTGCGGGGGCATCCTCAGGAATCTCCATTTGTTCAGAAATTGAAACCCCAATTTTATAGGGACGAAAATCTACTAACGGAAGATGATTCAGTACCCAATATCCTAAGAACACAGACCCAATAAAACAAAGACTCATAAGACGAACAGCCCAACGGTGTGACACTAGGTAATTAATATGCTTATAGCCCCAGTAAAGAATCAAAATAGCGACAAGTAAGATGACATCTTTGGTAAAGGATTCCCATGGAGTGAGTTTAATCGCATCTCCAAAGCAGCCACAATCAGTTACTTTGTTGTAGAATGCCGAATAGAAGGTTAAAAAAGTAAAAAATGTAATTAGCCCGAGAAGATTAAAAACTACTAATCGTCTCCAAATTCCCAATAAAAGAGCTACGCCAAGTAGCACCTCTAAAATCACAACAAATAGGGCTAATTGAAGCGAAATAGCCGAAAGAAATTCTAAATTAAATACCGCTGGACTAAAATATTCGTCAAGTTTAAATGAAAAACCAAGCGGATCATTAAGTTTGATGAGTCCCGAGATAATGAACAAGAACCCTACAAAAACCCGCATGACCGATACTAAGAATTTCATGCCTGCTCTAAGTGTATAAGTGCAAATACTGCGTAGTTTAACATGTCTTGGTAATTGGCATCGACACCCTCACTAACTAAGGTTTTACCTTGTTTATCTTCGATTTGTTTCACTCGAAGTAACTTTTGCAAAATGAGATCGGTAAGCGAACTCACACGCATCTCTCTCCAAGCCTCCCCATAATCGTGATTCTTATCCATCATCAATTGCTTACAACGATCGGCTTTATCTTTATAAAGAGCTACAGCTCTTTTCGCGTCGATGTCTGGAATTTCAGCGATTCCAAGATCGATTTGAATCAGCGCCATGATACAATAATTAATAATGCCTATAAATTCTGATACTTCACCTTCTTGCACTTTGCGCTCTGTTAGCCTTTGTAAACTTCTGATTCGTTGAGCCTTGATAAAAATTTGATCCGTTAATGAAGGTAATCTCAGAATACGCCAAGCAGTACCATAATCGTAGGATTTCTTTTCAAAAAGCGATAAACACTGGTTGATAATCGAATCAAATTCAGCAGAGGTATCC
>JAAZVG010000020.1 GCA_018623655.1 Flavobacteriaceae bacterium | reverse complement strand
TTTCCTTTAATTTTTTCTCAAAGAGACTTTTCATCTCAAATGGAACCCCAGGCATAAAAGCGCTAAGAACACCTTTATATTCGAACATCATGCCAGGTGCTGTACCGTGATCATTGAACAACACTTCGCACGACTGAGGTAATCTTGCTTGCTCCTTATTATAATCATTCATAGGAGCCTTAATGTAGGTTGTAAAAAGGTATTTTAAATGATCATATACCTGCTGATTAAAGACTAATTCTGTATTAAAAAACTGACATAAGGCAGATTTTGTCACATCATCACGGGTAGGTCCCAAACCACCAGTTACTAAAATCACTGAAGCGCGACTGTGAGCTCGATCTAATGCTTCGATTATACCATCAAGAGTGTCGCAACAAGTGCTTATATGCTTAACTGTGATACCTAAGTCTGTTACTGACTTGGCAAGAAAAGAGGCGTTGGTATTAACGACCTGTCCGATTAATAGCTCGTCACCAATACTTATAATTTCTGCAGCCAGAATCTTCATTACCTTACACTTATCTTGAAGAAAGATTCATCTTCTATGAAACCCTCTAATACATCTCCTGTATTTACTTTACCAACACCAGCAGGAGTTCCAGAAAATATAATATCTCCTTTTTTCAGGGTAAAAAACTGAGATACATACGAGATTAGTTCATCCATTTTCCATAACATGAGTTCAGAGTTAGAAGATTGAACTACTTTATTGTTTTTCTTAAGACTAAAACGTAATTCATTCAAGTCTCTATAGTTTGATTTTGAAACCCATTTACCAATCACAGCAGAACCATCAAAAGACTTCGCCTTTTCCCATGGCAATCCCTTAGATTTCAAAACATCTTGTACATCTCTAGCCGTGAAGTCAACACCGAGACCAACTTCATCGTAGTATTTGTGTGCAAATTCTTTAGCAATATGTTTTCCAACCTTGGTAATTTTAACCAATAGTTCAACCTCATGGTGAACATTATTACTAAATGGCGGAAGATAAAAGTCCTGATCTTTAGGTAATACGGCAGAATCTGCTTTGATAAATACCACTGGATCTTTTGGTTTTTCATTTTCTAACTCATTGATGTGAGCCGTGTAGTTTCTACCAATACAGATAAGCTTCATAATCGCTAAGATTGAGGATAGGCTCCTAATTTAATTTGAGTTAGTACTTTTTTGGTATAGCGCGGAAAATCAGCTCCTAAAATCCATCCAAAGTACCCAGGTTCTTTTTCTAAAATCTCTACTACTAAGCTTCCTTTGTGTTTGCCAAAATTAAAAATAGGATCTCCGTTTTCATTCTGAGTGATCATGCCTGCAAAATCTACTCGGTTTTGCCTCGAAGTAAACTTAGATAATGACTTGACGTCTTTAGGCAAATCAGGGTATTTATTCAGTTGGGCTTCGAGTACTTTATAGGTCGCTAAAGTATCTGCCTCGGCGCTGTGTGCATCTTCAAGGTCTCTATCGCAATAAAACTTGTAGGCAGCAGTTAGTGTTCGTTTTTCCATCTTATGAAAAATCGTTTGTACATCGATAGAAACCATCCTCTTTAAATCAACATCTACCCCCACTCGCAAAAGTTCCTCTATCAACATAGGTATATCGAAGCGGTCTGAATTGAACCCGGCTAAGTCAGCATCCTTAAACCAACCATAAATTTCATTCGCCAACTGTTTAAAAGTTGGCTCATTGACAACTCGATCATCAGAAATACCATGAATTGCAGTTGCTTCAGCGGGGATAGGCATCTCAGGATTTATAAGCCAGCTCTGCTGTTTTTTAGTACCGTTGGGAAATAATTTCAAAATTGATATCTCCACAATTCGATCTTTAACAATATTGATTCCTGTAGTCTCGAGGTCGAAAAAACAGATCGGCTTTGTGAGTTCTAGGACCATGAATCTAGATTTTGAAATTATACTTTTCGATCCATCGACCAATTTTCAAGAAGATCGGCCACATACTTGATAAAAAGGCCACCAAGTGCACCATTTACCACACGATGATCGTAGGAATGTGATAAGAACATCTTATGGCGTATAGCAATAAATTCTCCTTGGTCGGTATCCACTACCGCGGGTATCTTTCTGATTGCCCCAATGGCTAAAATAGCTACTTGCGGTTGAGGTATGATTGGAGTTCCCATCACACTACCAAAAGAGCCAATATTCGTAATCGTGTAGGTACCTTGCATCACCTCATCCGGATTGAGTGCACTATTTCTGGCTCTAGCTGCGAGATCATTGACCCTTTTAGCTAGTCCGACAAGGTTTAAAGTATCTGCGTCTTTAATAACAGGTACGATAAGATTCCCATCGTTTAGGGCAGTTGCCATTCCGATGTTTACAGATGATTTTTTAATGATTTTCTCCCCGTCGAACTGAATATTCAACATAGGAAAAGCCTTCAGCGCTTTTGCCACTACCTCAAAGAAAATCGGGGTAAACGTCAGCTTTTCCCCATGCGTGCGTTCAAATTCGTCTTTTATTCCTGATCTCCAATCAACTACCCTAGTCATATCTACTTCAATAAAACTTTGAACATGTGCCGAAGTTTGTAAACTACCTATCATGTGATCTGCAGTAAGCTTGGCCATTCGATTAAGTTCAATAATTTCATCTCCTGTAGCGGGAGAAGGAACAGTAGTTGAAGCTGGTTTTTTAAATGTATCGTTAGGTACTGCAGATATAGAACCGCTGCGCGTCTCCAGATAAGCGATCATATCATATTTAGTAACTCGCCCATCGAGTCCTGTGCCTTGAATTCGACTTAACTCTTCATCAGATATCCCTTCTTCTTTAGCCATGTTTCTAACAAGTGGCGATAATAAACCAGATGCTAACGAATTGGGTTTTGACAGCTGTTGGGATACCGAGGATTCAATTTCTTCGATGATTTCAGGAGTGGATTCTTCTTTTACAGTCTCCATCGGTTCTACAACCTCTTCTGGCTCATTTGAAGTTTCAATAGGCATCGACGATGGTGCCGAAGCAAAATCATCAATACCGCCTTCAGTCTCAATTACTGCAATTACCGACCCAACTTCAGCGACTTCATCAATTGCAAATCGTTGTTCAATCAAAATACCAGTGTATTCACTAATTATTTCAGAATCAACCTTATCCGTTGCAACCTCAACAATTACCTCATCTTCTTCAACACGATCACCAATTGATTTGGTCCAGCTGGTTATGGTAGCTTCAGCTACACTTTCACCCATTTCGGGAAGTCGAATCTCAATTTTAGCCATGAATGCAAAGTTAGCAATTATCCTTTATCGAAGTCGAGTGGAATACGATTAGAAATACTTCGTCCAAGGGTTATTTCATCTGCATATTGAAGTTCATCTCCAACAGCTATTCCTCGAGCAATTGTAGAAAATTTAATACTTAAACCTGATAATTGCTTGTATATGTAAAAGTTAGTTGTATCTCCTTCCATCGTAGAACTAAGAGCAAAAATGAGTTCAGTAATGCCTTCTTTCTTAACACGTGAAACTAAAGATTCAATGGTAAGATCTGAAGGTCCTATACCGTCCATTGGTGATATCTTGCCTCCAAGAACATGATAACGACCTCTAAATTCTGAGGTGCTTTCTATTGCAAGAACATCTCTAATGTCCTCAACGATGCAAAGTATCCCATTTTCTCTTCTTGGATCCTCACATATTTGACAGATTTCATTGTCAGATAGGGTGTGACAATGCTTGCATGTTTTAGAGTGTTCCTTGAGAGAAATTAAGGCTTTAGCCAGATCTTCAGTCTGAGTTTGAGGTCTGTTTAAAAGATGTAATGCTAATCGAAGTGCAGAACGTTTTCCTATTCCTGGGAGCAATGAAATTTCATTCACGGCAATTTCTAATAACTTTGAGCCATATTCCATTTTCCAAAAATACTAGAAGCGGCTCATGAATCCCACTCAAATTTTCATTCTTCTAATTGCTTATTTCGGATTGTTATTTGTAATCTCATACCTTACCGGAAAAAGTGACTCAAACGAAGCCTTTTTTAAAGCCAACTCAAACTCATCGTGGTACCTCGTTGCTTTTGGAATGGTAGGTGCTTCTTTATCTGGGGTAACTTTTATTTCTGTTCCTGGCTGGGTAGGCCAAACGGGCTTTACCTATCTACAAGTCGTTATTGGATATTTTTTCGGATACCTAGTTGTTGCCTACGTTCTATTACCTATTTATTATCAACTTCGATTGCCCTCGATATACAGCTACCTTAACGAGCGATTCAACCCAAGTACACAAAAAGTTGGAGCCTTTTATTTCCTTATCTCTAGAGTCATAGGAGCTTCTTTTAGGCTTTATTTAGTAGCTCTAGTGTTGCATACCTATCTCTTTGAGCCACTCGGTGTGCCTCTAGAACTTACTGTAATTCTTTCGGTGACCTTAATATACGCCTACACCTTTAGGGGCGGAATCCGAACAATCGTTATAACAGATAGTCTCCAAACCTTTTTGATGTTACTCAGCGTTGGTCTTAGCATCTATCTCATTTTAGATGAACTAAGTCTCAGCCTTACACAGTATTTAAATTCAAACTCATTTGAAAGTATGAGTCAGGTCTGGGTAACTGAGGATACGAATAAAAGTGATTACTTTCTAAAGTCTCTTATTGGCGGTATGTTTATCACAATTAGTATGACAGGGCTTGATCAGGACATGATGCAAAAAAATCTAAGCTGTAAAAATCTTAAAGAAGCTCAGAAAAATATGCTTGTCTTCAGCACAGTATTAGTTATTGTAACAACTCTTTTTATCTTTTTGGGCGCCCTTCTTTACTCTTACGCAGAGGTTAAGGGAATTGCAGTGCCTACTCAAAACGGAGCTACAAGAACCGACTTATTATTTCCAGAAATCGCACTTAATGGAAACTTAGGAATTTTGGTTTCAGTATCCTTCTTTTTAGGTTTAATCGCTGCAGCTTACAGCAGTGCAGACAGTGCACTTACCTCTTTAACCACTTCGATATGCTTTGATTTTTTAGATTTGAAAGACGACAATTCAAGGACAACCATCAACAAGCGTAAATGGATTCACCTTGGTGTAGCCATTCTTTTAATTGTTGTAATCATCATATTCAGTTATTGGGTAGATCAAAATGTAATCGATAGTCTTCTCACCGTTGCAGGATACACCTATGGCCCCTTGCTCGGACTTTTCGCCTTTGGGCTTTTTACAACTTATCAAATCAAGGGTAGCAGCGTCTTTCCAATCACTATCGCATCAGTAATTCTGATTACTTTGACAGCTAGCTTTTCGAGTGAATTTTTGGGAAATTATAAACTGGGATACGAGTTATTACCACTTAACGGTTTTATAACTTTTAGCCTACTCTACCTTTTCCGATCTAGAACCTCATAATAACACTACCCCAGGTAAATCCACTACCAAAGGCCGCTAGAACCACAAGATCACCGACATTCACCTTTCCTTTTTCCCAAGCCTCAGTTAAGGCAATTGGGATCGATGCAGCAGTAGTATTACCGTAATGCATGATGTTGTTAAATACCTGATCGTCAGACAATCCGAATTTGGACTGAATAAATTGAGCAATTCTAAGATTCGCTTGGTGTGGGACAAGCATATCTATATCAGAACTCGTTAATCCATTATGCGCTAAACCTTCTTTAATGACCTCTGAAAAACGGACAACCGCATTCTTAAAAACGAATTGTCCATTCATATGTGGCAAGTACGACTCATCATTTGGATCATTGTCTTTTAGGATATCGGTTACCCAACGTTTCCCCATTCCAGGGGCGATTAAAGCCAGTTCCTCTGCGTGAGCACCCTCTGAATGTAAATGAGTAGAAAGAATTTTACGTTTTTCATCTTCACTTCGAGAAACAATGGCTGCTCCTGCCCCATCTCCAAAAATTACAGAGACAGATCGGCCGCGAGTGGTCATATCTAACCCCTGACTGTGTAATTCAGAGCCAATTACAAGAATATTCTTGTACATACCTGAACGGATGTATTGATCCGCCACAGAAATCGCATATACAAATCCAGAACACTGATTACGAACATCTAGTGCTCCGACTGTTTTTAAATCTAAATCACGCTGAACGAGTACCCCAGGTCCTGGGAAATAATAGTCAGGGCTCAATGTAGCAAAGATGATAAAATCAATTTCATCCTTTGCAATACCCGCACGTTCAATAGCAACCTTAGCAGCCTCAACACCCATAGAAGTCGTTGTATCCTTTCCCTTAACCGCAAAACGTCTTTCTTTGATACCAGTTCTTTCGGTAATCCATTCATCACTAGTTTCAATGATTTTCGAAAGATCATCATTAGTTACTATCTGTTCAGGCACATAGTATCCTAGTCCTTTTATGTAAGCGCTGTTCATAAGAATCGTTTAGTTCTTTAAAGTTAGGCTTAATTTGATAAATACTTTAGATAAGCCTTAGTATCAATGTTTGCCTTTAGATCGTAAAGCAAATTATAAAGACCGAAGAACGTACGATTCATATATAAAAAATGCTTTGATCCTCTGTTCGCATTCATCTTTCGGATCGTTTTATCTTGAGAGAAAAATTCTGCCATTCTACCAATTCCTTCCCAAAACTCTGGATTGGCGAAATCAAATCGATCAGAATTGAAAGGAGCAGTAAAGAGCTGTAACATTTCTCTAAAGAGTTTGGTGAAATAAGCAACTTCATCATTTCCATCCGAATCAACAAGCATTTCAAGCTCGTAAAGCTTTGAAAGAAAGAGATCCTGATCTTGCATCGCAGAAACGTTTGCCAGTTCAAAATACGGAATGTAAAATTGATTGGGTATCTCTTTGATACATCCAAAATCAATGACAATAAGTTCCCCATTTTGATTCACCAAAAAGTTACCCGGATGAGGGTCTGCGTGTACCGCCTTTAAACCGTGTATTTGAAACATATAAAAGTCCCATAAAGATTGTCCTAGTGACTGAGCGATCGTAGCATCAAAATCACTGACAACAAAAGCTCCTAACGGTATGCCATCCATCCAGTCCATTGTTAAAATGCGTTTTGATGAATATTCAGCATAATAATTAGGAAAACGAAGATTAGGAATATGACTCGCCTGTGAGGTGATCGAGACACTCATGTCGAGTTCATGCAAATAATCCGTTTCTTCTTTTAGCTTTTCCTCTATCTCCTTAAAGTACTTCTCTGACTCCTTTGCCCCCATATTAAACATTCTAAGAGCTATAGGTTTTACAAGTGCAAGGTCTGAAGATATGCTCTCGGCAACTCCAGGGTATTGAATCTTAACCGCTAAATCTTTTCCGGCTCTAGTGGCCCGATGAACTTGTCCAATTGAAGCAGCATTGATCGCATTGTAATCAAAAGTGTCAAAAATATCCTCTGGCAAGGCATTCATATATCGTTTAAAACTCTTTTTTACAAGCGGCCCTGACAAAGGAGGAACTGAAAATTGAGATAAAGAAAAGCGCTCAACATATGCTCTCGGTAAAATGTTGCGTTCCATACTCAACATTTGAGCAACCTTTAAAGCACTGCCTTTGAGTGATTTCAAACCGTCATAAATATCGGAAGCGTTATTCTCATTCAGACGTTCCTTAGCTTCATCTGACCCTACTAATGATTCTCCATAGTATTTGAGATAATTACCTCCTATTTTAACTCCTGTTTTTACTAGCTTGCTCGCTCGCTCGAGTTTGGAAGTAGGAATAGAATCTAGGGTCTTCATCTAGCGATTAGTTCCTTGGCTAAAAACTTGCCTAAATCAATGACGTTCTCTAATGGGGTATGATCGAAAACATCGAATACTGTGTTTATTGATTTTTCAATAACAACATCCGTTTTTTCAAAACCTGGTGAGTCATCCTCTAAATTGAATTTTAAAATGAATAAAAATTGAGCCCAAGCAGCCTCAGAGAAAATTCGAGTATTGTGTTTCGTAAACGAGAATTTTTTTTCCTCATTACCCTCTTCAATGAGCGCGGTGGTAAATTTTAAGAATGCGTTTCTCAGTTTAGAAAGTTCTGAAAGCGACTGCAAGGCTTTGACTCCTTGTTTCCGTTTTAAACAAAAGAGAACATAACTCCTGTTTAAGGTAATTAATTCAAAAAATGAGAAATAATAGGCTAGCAATTTTGAACGCCTATCGTATCCCTGATACTGTTTGTCTTCTTCTAAGGCGCTTATAGTGTTATCGTGAAAAGCAAGCCAAACTTCTTTAGCGAGGATATCTAAAGAACCGAAATGCTTATAAAATTGGGCATCATCAATTCCCAGATTCGAACAAAATTTGAAAACAGACCTTGGAACAACATCGTTTTCTTGACAACTATTCATGTAATATGAAATAATTTGTTGTTTAGAAATTTCTTTAGTTTTAGCAGCCATATCAAAATGTTTAATAAAATTAAATTAACATTTAACAAAAAGGACGTTTATCAAAGATCGATAAAAAGAAGACGCGCTATCTGTAGAAATGATAACGCGTCCTCAACAACCTAACCAATAAATAAACAAACTTGTTGTGTTTCTTTTTCATAGCAAAAATTCCACAACACTTCAAATATACATTTTGTTTATTAAAATCCAAAAATAATTAAACATAATTTTTAAATTATTTAAGTCTGTCAGTTTGTCACTGTAAAAGATCTTGGTATCCTTTTTGAATTTTTATGAGTGATAAATAATTCGAAATACTTATGGAAAAAGGTAAAATCAATGTTTCTGTGGATAATATATTTCCGCTGATTAAGAAGTTTCTATACAGCGATCAGGAAATATTTTTAAGGGAATTAGTTTCTAACGCAACAGATGCCACCCTAAAACTTAAACATCTATGTAATATTGGTGAATCAACTGCCGAATACGGAAATCCTCAAATTGAAATTAAAATCAATGAAAAGGATAATACACTTCACATCATTGATCAAGGAATTGGTATGAGCGAAGAAGAGGTGAAGAAATACATTAACGAAGTAGCCTTTTCTGGTGCAGAGGAGTTTCTAGATAAATATAAAGATGACGCCAAAGATAGCGGTATCATTGGTCATTTCGGACTCGGGTTCTACTCTGCCTTTATGGTTGCTGATAAAGTCGAGATCTTAACTAAAAGTCATGCGGAGACTCCAGCAGTTCACTGGAGCTGTGATGGTTCGCCAGAATTTGTCCTTGAAACAGCCGACAAGGCAGATAGAGGAACTGAAATCATTCTTCATATTTCTGAAGATTCTAAAGATTATTTAGAGAAAGGAAAGATCCGAGGTCTTCTAGAGAAGTATAACAAATTTATGCCTATTCCTATTAAACTAGGCATGAGAACTGAAACACTTCCCAAACCAGAGGGTGCTAAAGAAGATGATCCAGCACCAACTAAGGAAGTAGATGACATTGTAAATAATCCAAACCCTGCATGGACCAAATCACCTAGTGATCTTGAAGAACAAGATTATAAAAACTTCTATCGTGAACTCTATCCGATGCAATTTGAAGAGCCTTTATTCAATATTCATTTAAATGTTGATTATCCGTTTAACTTAACGGGAATCTTGTACTTCCCAAAACTTTCAAACGATCTTAATATTCAAAAAGATCGCATACAACTGTATCAAAACCAAGTTTTTGTTACAGATAATGTAGAAGGAATTGTACCCGAATTCTTGACCATGCTTAGGGGAGTGATTGATTCGCCAGATATCCCACTTAACGTTTCTAGGTCTTATCTACAAGCAGATGGTGCGGTCAAGAAAATCAGTTCTTATATCACACGAAAGGTAGCAGATAAACTCACCACCCTTTTCAAAGAAGATCGCAAAGCTTTTGAGGAGAAATGGAATGATATCAAAGTTGTCATCGAATACGGGATGTTATCCGAAGAGAAATTTTTCGAAAAAGCAGAAAAGTTTGCCCTTTACCCCACAGTTGACGGAACGTATTACACCTATGAAGAACTTGAAGCTAAAATCAAGGATACTCATACAGATAAGGATGACAAACTCGTTTTCCTCTACGCTTCACAAGCAGAAGAGCAACATTCATATATTGAGTCTGCGAAAGAAAAAGGATATACTATTTTGCTACTTGATAGCCCAATAGTTCCCCACCTGCTGCAAAAATTAGAATCATCCAAAGAAAAAATTTCATTTGCCCGTGTCGACTCAGATGCAGTGGAAAATTTAATTAAAAAAGAAGAAGGCTCGATCTCAAAATTAGATGAAGCTCAAGTAACCGCACTAAAAGAAAAAGTAGAGGGAGTTGTGAAGGATACAGGGTATATCATTCAAACTGAAGCGTTAAGTAGTGATGGCCTGCCCTTTATGTTGACTGAGCCAGAATTCATGAGAAGAATGAAAGATATGCAGAAAACTGGCGGTGGAGGCTTTATGGGCCAAAACATGCCAGACATGTATAATCTTGTAATAAATACAAATCATGAGCTAGTCAGTCAAATTTTAGAGACGAAAACGAATAAAAAGCGGGAAAAGCTGATTCGTCAAGCATTAGATCTCGCAAAATTATCGAAAGGAGTTCTCAAAGGTGCAGACCTAAGTTCTTTCATTAAAAGAAGTGTCGACCTAATCAAATAGCTCTAATATAATTACCAAACAAAAAGGCCCTTCAAATGAAGGGCCTTTTTTACCTTAACAATTAACTAAACTATTGCACTTTTACAATATGCTCGAAAGCATTTTGATTGTACGCAACCACAATTTTGTATGAATCGTTATAAGCTTTAGAGAAATCAAAAACTTTTTCAACGATTAAGTCTCCAGCTACTCGCTCTGTAAAGATTACATTGTCCTGGCTATCAAGTATTTTAATTTCTACCATTACTTGATCTGCATTAAGGAAGTTAATTAATAACTTTTCTCCTTTTCTCTTGAATACTGGGTCAAGAGTAAGTACTTCTGATTCAATACCAAAAGAAGCATCAGTAACAACTGATGTAGGATTAGCAACTGTTGATAATCCAGTAAAAGCTAGGGCTAGAGTTAAAATAACTTTTTTCATTTCTATTCGTTTTTTGATTAATGATTCTTGATTGATGAATGATAATACAAATGTAGAACTAGAAAAGACCTTGAAAATACACCTCCTTTATCTATTTTATGTACAATTTTAACATCTAAGAGGTAGAATTCGAGGAATATTGCAATTCTTAAGACAATTCAGTTGTATTTTTGATTTAAGAATAAAACGTATGAGTAAACAACCCATTGCATTTGAAGTAATTACTCCTGTCTTTGGAAACTCTTTTGCCCTTCAAAGTTTTGATAAGCAGAATATCAATCATTATAAGAGTTGGCATTATCACCCAGAGATAGAACTAGTATATATTAATGGAGGTACAGGAAAGAGACAAATTGGTTCACATATGTCCTACTTTAATGACGGAGATCTTATCCTCATTGGCAAGAATTTACCCCACTGCGGGTTTACAGATCGTTTCACAGGTAATAAAAAGGAGACTTTAATTCAATTCAAAGAAGATTTCTTAGGTCCCAATTTCTTTGACATACCCGAAATGATTGCCATTAACGATCTCTTTGAACTCTCAAAGCAAGGACTCGCATTTCACGGTATCACTAAAGAAAAAGTAGGCGAAGCGATGGAGGATATGCTTCATGCTCCCGACTTTAAACGTTTATTAAAACTTCTTGACATCTTACATGACCTTAGTATTTCTAATGAGTTTACAATCTTAAATGCAGAAGGATTTAGCATCTCTACCGAGGTTGCAGATAATGATCGGATCAATCGAGTCTTTAACTATGTGAAAAATCACTATCAAGAGAGTATTTCGCTCGATGAAATATCAGATTTAGCAGGGATGACAGAACCTTCATTCTGTCGATACTTTAAAAAAACTACGAATAAAACTTTTACTCAATTTGTGAATGAATATCGATTAGTACACGCTTCTAAACTATTGGCAGAAAATAATTTACCAATAACGGATATTGCTTTCGAAAGCGGATTTCAAAATTTCTCTCACTTCAGTAGAACCTTTAAACGATTTACCGGAGTATCGCCACTTCGATACAGAAACCAAATGAAAACCATTATCGATACCTAATGATTGATCTTAGTATTGATACTGCAAAGCTTCATTTCTGGCCTGATTTCTTAACAGAGAATCAAGCGGACGAATTGTTTGAAGAATTAAAGACTTCGAATCTTTGGAGACAGGATAAAGTCAAGGTGTTCGGGAAGACTTACGATCAGCCTAGGCTTTGCTTTTTGGCAGCAGATAGAAAAGTAAATTATACCTACTCTGGATTAACTCTGCCAGCAGTTGATTTTTCAAAAAGCTTAAGTCTTATAAAAACACGAATAGAACAAACAAGCTCGACACGTTTCAATAGCTGCTTGGCAAACCTCTACAGAGATGGTAATGACAGTAATGGTTGGCATTCTGATGACGAGAAAGAGCTAGGTGATGAGCCAGTAATTGCATCTTTAAGTCTTGGAGTTACCCGTAATTTTGATTTAAAACACAAAAGAAATAGGCTAATAAAAAAACGCATTGAACTTACCCACGGCAGTCTACTGCTTATGAGCGGAAGAACCCAAAAAGATTTCAAACACCAGATAGCAAAATCGAAACGAATTCATGAACCTCGCATCAATCTTACTTTTAGATATATCTTTGAAGCGCTATGAAAAAAGAATTCACTGAAAGAGAAATAGACCGAATCGTTGAAATGGCTTGGGAAGACCGTACACCTTTCGACGCAATAACCTTTCAATTTGGGATATCAGAACAAGAGACGATCAGTCTTATGCGTCGCGAAATGAAGCCTTCGAGTTTCAGAATGTGGCGCGCTCGTGTTCAAGGCCGAGCAACCAAACACTTAAAATTGAGAGAAAACGTTAAAGGACGTTTCAAATGTTCGCGTCAAAGGCACATTTCTGGAAATAAGGTGTCGAAAAGACGATGAATTGACTAATCAAATAGTTGATTCAGTAATCGAGCTAATCGAACTCCTCCCTTTTGCAGTTGCGTAAATAATAAATCGTTGTACTTGTAACTGTACTTGAAGGCTAATCGATCCCCCTGCTTTGCAGAAGCGTATACCGTTGCTGCAGCCTCATGAGAGTCCTCAACCCAGTCAAGGTAAGTTCCCGCATCGAATTGTTTTAGTTTCTTCTTGCTTAACTGCTTGTTGAGTTCTGCTGCTAATTCGGTATAAGAAAGATTCACCGATTCGATTAAATCAGAGTCCCACAAACGATGCAAATTTGTTGATTTCGAGAACCATGAGAGCTTGATATTATTACCTCCGCGATCCTCTTCTCGTCCGACATGAAGTGGCATATGCATATCTCCAATTAAATGGACTAAAAGGGCTAAGTAAAATTGTTGATCTTCGATACCTGAAGTGGTATCTGACAACACCTCTATGCACTGCTCAATGCCAAAAATAACATCACCAGCATCATCACGATTTGCAGGATTGTATCGAGTTTCTAAAGGGTAATTAACATAATGCCAAGGACTGTATTTAGAATAGAATCGATCAGATTTTAGTTCATCTGCATAGGTCGAAACAAATGCTAAACTTTTACCTGCCAGTAATTTTTCAATTTTACGACTTGCTTTGCGAGTCAAATGAACTTCTGCAATGAGTCCGATAACCCGATGCCCAGTCTGACCCCAAACGGTTGTTTCTTCAATATGAGAACCTGAAGCCGGAGAGGGTGAATAATTCGTAAACAGAAAGCTCACAAGGATAAAAAACAATTTCATACCATCAGAATTTGAAGTAAAAATAGAATCATAATCTTAAAAAATGAAGATTTAACATATTCCTACAATCAATTCTGTTAATTTTACTAGCTATGAAAAGAAAATACTTGTTCCTTCTATTATTTCTAGTTGGTTCTATAATAGCTACTGCTCAAAAAAGAAGTGTTACAGCAAAACTCGTAGGAGATAAACTAGCTATAGATGGCAAGCTCGACGAGCAAGTTTGGTTGAATCAAGCGCCATCAGCAGGATTTACTCAATACTTTCCTACTGATACCCTACCAGCAACCAATGACACCGAGATTCGTGTTCTTTACGATAAAGATGCGATTTATATCGGTCTAACCATGAAAACATCCTCAGATCAATTTGTAGTTAATTCTCTAAAAAGAGATTTTAGAGGAACAGGGATTGATAACGTAGGTATCATTTTTGACACCTTCAATGATGGCATCAATGCCTTTCTTTTTGGAATGAGTCCACTTGGCGTTCAACGAGAAGGCTTGATAACCAATGGTGGAGCTACTTGGAGAGATTACCAATTCTCATGGGATGCCAAATGGCAAGGAGAAGCCTTTATCGGTGACGGATATTACAGCGTAGAAATGGCGATTCCTTTTAATTCATTAAAGTTTGAGAATAATTCGGCTATATGGGGATTTAGGGTACATCGATTTGATATGCAGACCAACGAAACGAGTGTTTGGGTTCCTGTACCACAAAATCAAATCTTGGGGAGTTTAGCTTTTACGGGAGAACTTCAATTCGAACAACCCTTAACTGATTCAAAAACATCAGTAGCTTTCATACCCTTTTTTACTGCTGGTTCTTCAAAAGACTTCGAAAACGGAACTCCTAAATCGAATTTTTCAAATTTTGGAGGGGATGTAAAAATACCTGTGGGTAAAGGAATGAATCTAGATTTAACCTTTAATCCAGATTTTTCACAAGTAGAGGTTGATAATTTTATTACCAACCTTACACGATTTGAGGTGTCTCTACCAGAGAGACGCCAATTTTTCATTGATAATAATGACTTATTTGGAGCCTTCGGCGGAAGTAGAGATGCTAACCCATTCTTCTCTAGACGTATCGGAATTGCTACAGATAATGATGGCAATACCATTGAAAATGGGATTACAGCTGGGATGCGATTAACCGGAAAACTAAACGATAAATTAAGAGTTGGTATTCTTTCCATTCAAACCGAAAGCGACTTAGAGAATGGTATACCATCGAACAATAACTCAATGATCGCTTTACAACAAAAAGTGTTCAGTAGATCAAACATCTCTGCATTCATTATTAATAGAGAAACCTCTGAGGCAGAGAAAACCGATTATGAGCGATACAATCGTGTTATCGGTATTGACTACAACCTTGCCTCGGCAGACAATACTTACGTAGGAAAATTTTACACACATAAATCACTTTCTCCCGATGATACAGATGGCAACTTATCGGTAGGTACAAATCTCCAATACAATACCCGTACTTGGAGTGGTTTTCTCGATGCTACATATATTGATGAAGAATTTGTATCAGACCTTGGTTTCATCCCTAGAAAAGGAATTCTAAAATGGGGTGGAAAGATTGGCTATCGCATTTGGCCAAAGAATGGAATTTTCAATAGTCATAGCTTCGACACCTTTCAGAGTTACACGCATCTATCAAGCCTAGATTACACCCAAACCGATTATTTGAGAAACTTCGGATATGAGGGTAGATTAAATAATCAAGGGCAAATCGAGCTTTCTATCAACAACCGATATACGCTGTTAACCGACGAATTCAGCCCTACTAGAAAAGACGGGGCTAGCCCTTTACCAGCAAATAGTGAATACAATTACACTAGTGTTCGATTTCAATTTCAATCAGATCGAAGAAAATTGTTCTCCTATAATGTACAAACAGATATTGGAGCGTTTTTTAACGGTACGAAATCATCTTTTCAAACTAGACTGAGTTACCGAGTACAGCCAAAACTAAATGTAGGTTTAAACTCAAATATTGACCGAATAAACTTACCTAAAGATTATGGTAACGCGACTATAGTTCTAATTAGTCCGCGTATAGATTATACTTTTAATCGATCACTTTTTTGGTCCACACTCATTCAGTATAGTAATCAGAGGGATAACCTCGGTATTAATTCAAGGTTGCAATGGAGATTTGCCCCGTTATCAGATTTATTCTTAGTTTACAATGATAACTATTTCGTCAACCACTGGGGACCAAGGAACCGATCAATTAACCTGAAACTTACTTATTGGCTCAATATCTAATGACTTCGATTACTGACGACACAATAATATTCGGTCTATTGGCATTTATTTTAGCCGGTGTTTTCTACACTCAAAAGGATCAAAAGTTTAGTGCTTTTTACAAAGTAATTCCTGCAGTGCTTTTGTGTTATTTACTCCCAGCACTCCTTGTTTATTTAAGAATTATAGACCCTAAAGAATCGAAACTTTATTTTGTAGCCTCGAGATACCTATTACCTGCAGCCTTAGTACTAATGACACTAAGTGTTGACCTTAAGGCTGTTTTGCGATTAGGCCCTAAATCGCTTATTATGTTCTTTACCGGCACCGTGGGTATTATCATTGGTGGGCCTTTAGCACTTATATTCACTGGAACATTGTGGCCTGAACTTTTACAGCTAGAAGGAAACGATGCTATATGGAGAGGTTTAGCTACAGTCGCAGGAAGTTGGATTGGCGGTGGTGCTAATCAAGCAGCTATGTTAGAGGTTTTTAGTTACAATAAGAACCTGTATGGTTCTATGGTTTTAGTAGATGTCCTTGTAGCTAATTTTTGGTTGGCTATACTTATCTTCTTTGTTGGCAAGAAGACTCAAATCGATCACTATTTGAAGGCAGACAGTCAATCTATAGACGATCTCATTGAAAAGATGGAGGGTTATCAAAAAAGGGTTCGCCGTGTAGCTTCCACAACTGATCTAATGTTGCTTCTCGGAGTAGGTTTCGGGTCAGTAGGTATAGCGCATTTTATTGGCAACTTCATAAGCAGTAACCTACCCTA
>JAAZVG010000019.1 GCA_018623655.1 Flavobacteriaceae bacterium | reverse complement strand
GGTATCCGAATTGTACCTAATGCCGTAGTTCGCCACGGTGCATATGTCGCATCTGGGGCGATTCTAATGCCAAGTTACGTCAATATTGGAGCCTACGTTGATAGCGGTACAATGGTTGATACTTGGGCTACGGTTGGTTCTTGTGCGCAAGTCGGAAAAAATGTTCACCTCAGTGGAGGAGTTGGTATTGGTGGGGTTTTAGAACCCCTTCAGGCGAGCCCAGTAATTATTGAGGATAATGCTTTTATCGGGTCTAGATGTATCGTCGTTGAAGGTGTTCGGGTAGGAAAAGAGGCCGTTCTAGGTGCCAATGTAGTACTTACCGCTTCGACTAAAATTATCGATGTCACTGGAAATGAACCCGTTTTTTATCAAGGAGAAGTGCCTGCTAGAAAAGTAGTAATACCGGGTAGCTATAACAAATCATTCCCTGCCGGAAATTACGGAGTTTCTTGTGCACTTATCATCGGAGAACGAAAAGAAAGTACGAACAAGAAGACCTCTTTGAATGATGCGCTTCGTGAGTACGGAGTGTCGGTTTAATTAGGATCGAATCCCAAAAGGAGTAAAAGTCGATTTAGAACGAATCGTTTCATCTCTAATGGCTCGATTTTTACGAAGAGACTCTGGAGTCTTATAACCTCTCTTGTGGTCTAAGTGTATACATATTGCACTATAGCGAATCTGTATCCCTTTAATTCCTTTATTCATTAGGCGCTCTCCGAGCTCTCTGTCTTGACCACCGTATTGCATACGCTCATCAAAACCATTCACTTCTAAAATATCTGAAAGCCAACCCGAAGCATTATGACCATTCCAAGTAGCCTTAGTTGGAGTGATCCTGTTTAAAAAATCTGCAAATTTTCCCGATGCAGTTAATTTTAAATTTTTTCGAGATGAGAGAACACCATTTTCTTTTAACCAAGAATAATTAAAGCATCTAGAATTCGTTATGTCGGCGATTTGAATTCGTTTTGAGGTAGTCATCGGAAGCATGAAATATCCACCAGATAAAAAGTGCCCTGGCTTTCTTCGACTATAATGTACCTGCAAAAAATCAGGTCGAGGTATGCAATCTCCATCGGTCATTACAACATAGCGACCACGACAAGCCTGTAATGCTTTGTTTAGTATTCGAGACTTTTGAAAGCCCTCATCTTCTTGCCAAACGTGAACGATAGGACACCTTAGTTTTTGCGATAAATCATCGAGTAGCTCCTTGGTTTTCGGACCAGATCCATCATCGGCAATAATGAGCTCAAAGTTTTGATAGGTTTGAATCTCGAAGCCCCAAAGTACTTTTTCAAGCCACTCTTCAGCATTATAAGTACTAACAATTACAGAAATTTCTAGTTGATTCATCGGATGTAAAAATAGGAAAGTCTTTACTTTGCTAAACCCTATATATGAAACTAAAAGAATACATTCCTTCATCACTACAAAGCTGGACACTGAGTAAAAAGACGGTAGATGGGTTATTAAAAAGTAAGACAAAACTACCACTAATTGCCTCTGTAAAATCCTTTGAACCTCGTCTACACTTAGTACACCTCGCTATCCGATCTATATGGAATGCCGAACAAATTCCTAAGCATACAGTACTCGTCCTTCACAGGAAACACAAAGAAAATCTACCTCATTCTATTAGAGAACTTGAAAATGCAGGTCTTGAACTAGTATACGTAGATAGCGATCGATCTCATTTCAAACTTTTGGGTGCACTATCCCTTAAAAAGAAATTACCCGTTGTTACCTTCGATGATGACGTTCTTTACCAAAAAAATTGGTTAAACACCTTATATCAAACACATCTTCAATTTCCCAGTAGCATTGTTGCATTGCAAACGCGAATTATTAGTCGCTCTGAGAAGGGAGATTGGCTTCCATACAGAGAGTGGCCCACCACTTATCAGAATCAAAAGTCGTCGGAGTCGACGCTTCCGATTGGAGGCGCCGGAGTTCTATATCCTACTCGTTTTAATGCACCAGAACTTAATGATATCCAACTGATCGAAAAATTGTGTCCAAAAGCTGACGACTTATGGTTTAAGGCAATGGGATTATTAGGAGGTTTTGAGGTAATCATGCCTGAGATATTACCAAAATCAGCGCTACCTATTATTGGTAGTCAAGTAGTTTCTTTAGGAAGAGAAAACATTAAAGAAGATCGTAATCGATCTCAATGGATTGCCCTCTACAAATACTTCAATCTGAAAATTTAAGTGGTACCTTTGCATGACTTTATCGCCTGTTGGTACAGGTAGCATTGGATTACAGCATCACTCAAAAAGCTGATTTGAATCGAAGACTCTTACATATCGGTGAAGCCCTGTCTCATCCTATTTTCAAACAGGTAGGAGAAGTCGCTGATAAGATTGGTCTCGAATGTTATGTCGTAGGTGGATTTGTTCGCGATTTTATTCTAAAAAGAGACCTCCCTTCAGACATTGACTTCGTCACTGTTGGTAGCGGAATCCATTTAGCCAAGGAAGTTGCGAAAAGTCTTGACGGAGAACCAAAGGTTTCCACTTTTAAGACCTATGGCACCGCAATGATTAAACATAAGGGATTTGATTTAGAGTTTGTGGGTGCTCGTAAGGAGAGCTACCAACGCAATTCGAGAAACCCAATTGTAGAGGACGGTAGCCTTAAAGACGACCAAAACCGAAGAGATTTCACTATCAATGCAATGGCCATTTGCTTGAATGCTGATCGTTTTGGAGAATTACTGGATCCGTTCGACGGCATCTCTGATTTAAAAGCTCAATGTATTAGAACACCTCTTGACCCTGATATAACATTCAGTGATGATCCATTGCGCATGATGAGGGCGATACGATTTGCTTCTCAATTGAATTTTAACATCGACACTCCAACCCTAGAATCTATCAAAAGACAATGCGAGCGCATTGATATCATTACTAAGGAGCGAATTGTCGTTGAGCTTAACAAGATTCTTTTAAGTGATAAGCCGTCTGTCGGTTTTGGATTACTAAAAGAAACAGGATTGCTCGAGCGATTGATTCCAGAACTCACCGCCCTAGAAGGAATCGAAGAAATCGACGGAAAAAAACACAAAGATAATTTTTGGCATACTCTCGAGGTAGTCGATAATATGGCCAATTTAAGTTCAGACTTGTGGCTTCGATGGGCTGCCTTATTGCACGATATCGGAAAGGCTCCTACCAAACGTTTTGATAAAAAAATAGGATGGACTTTTCACGGACACGAATTCGTAGGATCTAAAATGGTTTATCGCCTATTCAAAAGACTTAAAATGACTTTAGGTGATGCGATGAAAAAAGTTCAAAAATTAGTTATGATGAGCTCAAGACCTATCGTCATATCAGAAGACTATGTGACCGACTCGGCCGTTCGAAGACTGATTTTTGACGCTGGTGACGACCTAGAAGGTCTGATGACGCTTTGTGTTTCTGATATCACTACTAAGAATCCTCGTAAACAGGAAAAGTACAAAAGCAATTTCGAAATAGTTAAGCAAAAAATTCAAGAGGTAGAAGAACGAGATCGTATCCGAAACTTTCAACCTCCTGTAAGTGGTGAATTGATTATGAAGACGTTTGGAATAGGACCTTGTCGTGAAATAGGTTTATTAAAAGAAGCTTTAAAAGAGGCTATTTTAGAGGGTGAAATACCCAATGAATTCGAAGCCGCATACGATTTAATGATTAAAAGAGCTGAACAACTTGGCCTAAAACCCGTGAAGCAGTGAATAGAAACCGAAAACTAGCCATCACTACGTTAGTTATTATCTATTTGGTAATCGCCGCAGGAGCCATAGTCAGAATGACAGGAAGCGGAATGGGATGTCCTGATTGGCCTAAATGCTTCGGACATCTTATACCTCCTACTGACCAGGCCGAACTAATGTGGCAAGCGGAAGAAACTTACCAAAAAGGTCAAGTAATTATAAGAGAAAATCACTTAGAGGTTGCACTTAGAGATTTCAAATCTGCTAAAACCTATGATGAATCAAATTGGGAGAACTACGAAAAACACGATTACGCAGAATTTAATGCCTGGCATACATGGATTGAATACCTTAATCGATTACTTGGTGCTATAGCCGGATTAAGTACACTTCTGCTATTTCTCAGCAGTTGGTTTACCACGCCAAAACGAACCGACTTGAGATGGCTTAGTTCTATCATTTTAATCGGAATATTATTTCAGGCATGGCTTGGTGCGACTGTCGTTTATTCGGTTCTCAACCCGATTCGAATTAGTATTCATATGCTGATGGCATTAGCTCTTGTAGCTATCCTGTTTATTTATTATGAAAAAACTTATGAGCGAAAGCTATTCAGTCAATCCTCACTTCTGGGGCGGTTCTTTTTACTGAGCTTAGTCCTCACGCTAATTCAGGTGCTCATGGGCACCCAGGTTCGTCAATATGTCGACGCTTCAAAGGAACAAATAGGAAATGTATCTTTTAGCCTTCAAGGAGCAGAAACCCTAATATTCTATATTCATCGATCATTCTCTATAATTGTTATTCTATTTCATCTATGGATTTACAAAAGAATAAGGAAGGAACAGTTAAGTCTTATGAAGACTCAGCAGATTATTCTTGCACTCATCGGTATCTCAGTTATAAGCGGAATAGCCATGTATTATTTTGACTTTCCGTTTTCAACTCAACCCATTCATCTTGTAATTGCATCTATATTATTCGGATTTCAGATTTATATTTGGCTCCGTTCATATAGAAACACCAATAAAATCACTTATTAAAATTGCTATGATCTTTAAAATTCGTGCCATTCTTGATGATCAAACTGATGTATTTAGAGATATAGCTATCTCGAGTGAAAGTACCCTAGAAGATTTACACAACGCCTTAAGCCAAGCCTTCGGATTTGACGGAATAGAAATGGCGACTTTTTACGGTTGCGATGAAGAGTGGAACCAGGGACAAGAGTACCCTATCGTAGACCTCGGATTTGAAGATGATATTGTTTTGATGCGAGATACTCCTATAGGTAGCATACTTAGTACAGACCATCCGAAACTGATTTATGTTTATGATTTGTTACAGATGTGGACCTTCTTTGTAGAACTTGCAGCCGTAGAAAGCGAAGAATCTAACAGCGATTTACCTCAACTTTTATTTAGCTTCGGAGAATTACCCTCGGAGGCACCTGAAAAACAATTTAAGAGTGATAAAAGATCTTCAGATGACGGTTTCTACGGTAGCTCTGAAGACGATTTCGATAATGAATTTGGTGACGGATTTGATGATTTTTCTGATTACTCAGACACTGATTACGACGACTACAACTAATTATGTTCAATCTATATAACGCACAATTTCAAGGTCTTGTCCTGCATAGGGTTGGCAATAAGAACCGTAATGAACCCCTTCAACTTTCAGCAAATCCGCTGCGATTAGACGACGAGATCTCAGGTTTACTAAAAAGTTATTTCTTTACACCCTTTACCCAAAGAGAAGAAAATTATTTTCATTTTACCCATGAGGCAGATATAGAATTCAATGCTGTTTACAGTGCAGCCAAGTGTATTTTTAATAACCCTAATAGCCTGCAAGAACAGAGCGTGGTGATCGCAAAACATCTATATGGTCAATCTAACCATCCACATATTAATAGCGGTGAACTCTATGTAGCTCTTTTTGAAGACGTTCTCATCGATAAAGAGAAGGTGAGTGCCGTTGGTATATTCAAAAGCGAGGTGAAGCAAGATTTTTTTGAATTTGACTGGGATCAGGAGAATTTAAACATCTCTGTTCGCAAGGGAATCTCTGTCCAAAAACTCGATAAAGGCTGCCTGATCTTCAATACCAGTGAAGATAATGGTTATAAAGTTTTATCTGTTGACCGTAATCGATATGACGCAAAATACTGGCCAGAAGATTTTCTTTCGATCAGCACTTTAAAAGATGAGAACTTTCAAACAAAAAATTATCTCAAGTTCTGCAAAGACTTTGCAAAGGAAGTCATTTTACCTGCGGAGGATAAACAACAAGAAGTGCTCTTTCTGAATCGTGCAGTGAATCACTTTGCTTCAAGAGATCAATTTGAAGAATCACATTTTTTAAACGATGTACTTGAAAACCCTGAACTCATTCCCGAGTTCAAAAACTACAAAGTAAATAAAGGACCAAAATACAGTATTGAGGATATATCAGAGTTTCCGATTGCAAACAAAGCGGTAAGTGATATCCGTAAGAAATTCAAGAATGAGATTCACCTAGACACTAACATTCATATTAAACTAGATTTCATCAATCCTGAATCGGCCGAGAAATTTGTAGAAAAAGGTTGGGACGAAGAACGGCAGATGTACTACTATCTTTTGTACTTCAATAGAGAAACGAAAAGCTAGAGGGTTTTAAGGTCTCTATAATTTCTGGTCACAAAATCAAGAGCAGCACTTAATATTGCACCCATACTGTTTGCCTTAATAAAGGCCGAGTCTTTAGTTAATTCAAAAATCTGATTCTTTAAGGCATCAACATGAACATCGGTAGAAAGTGTATCTGTCATTGCTGCACTTAAAAGTCGTTTGATTTGCTCCTCTGAACCCAACGCTCGTTTAGCAATAAGAGAACGCTCTTCTCGTTTGTATTGATCTACAGAGTCTTTTTTCAAATAAGTCTTAATTAGCTCGATCATTTTTTGATTTTCAGGAAAAAACTGAGGTCGATACACTTTAAGATCACCTTCGAAATTTTGTTGATCGAAATCGATCGCACGAATTTTATGGATCACACTATCGAAATCATGCACAGGAATAACCACATAATTATACGATCGCATATCCCCTAGTAACCGAATCATACAACGTTCATTAAACTTAACAAACTCCTTTGCTAGCTGTGCCTTCTGACGATCACTACACTGCGGTAAGTATTGCTTAAGAAAAACATCTCCTGGAATTCCTGCAATATGTTCCTCGATAAGTGTATCTCGGGAAACTAAAAAATGAAGGTTATAAGGGGACAGAATATGCTCTATCTCTAAGCCATAGACTCGTGAAGCGTCAGAGCGTTTAACATAGAAATAGGTGTAATTATCATTCAATATATTTCGCACCTTAATTCGAAAAGGTTTTGAATTTCCAAAGGTGCAATAATCAATGGCGTCAATACTGAGGTATTGAAAAATCTGATGACTACCGTCTGAATGTAGTGTAGAGTAAATCTGCTTTAAGGCATTATTAATCTCTTCGTTCTCTGACTCTTCATAATAAACACGAACCCAAAGAGTATCTTCATCTTGAAAGTCGTAAACGTTAACTGAGCCCTGAAATCTAAGCAAATCATCATAGTGAATAGGAAGATTAACCCTACGATTATAACGTCTTAAATAAGCCGCAAGTATTGGTGAAATTGGATAACTGGGCTTTTTTAAAAGCATTTTTGGACCCTTAGACATAACCCCAATGTAACAATTATCAGAAAAAAGGGTCATAAATTGGAGATCTATTTTAAAGCATAACAGTTCATGTCAGAAATTCTGCTCAAAGCAAATCAATTAAGCAAAAATTACGGAAAGGTTAAAGCGGTAACTAATCTTAGCTTTGAAATCAGAAAAGGTTCGGTTTATGGAATATTAGGACCTAATGGTTCAGGTAAATCTACTACACTAGGTATTGTGCTTAGTGTAGTTAATGCTAGTTCGGGTAATTTTGAATGGTTCGAGGGTGCTCTTGACACACAAAAGGCATTAAAGAAGGTTGGAGCCATTATCGAGCGACCTAATTTCTATCCCTACATGAGTGCTAGAGAAAATCTCGAGCTCGTATGCCTCATTAAAGAAATTCCGAATTCTGCTATTGAGAAAGCACTTAAAGAAGTCGGTTTAGAAGATCGGTCTGAAGATTTATTTTCGACCTTTTCTCTCGGAATGAAGCAGCGTTTAGCAATCGCCTCAGCGTTACTGAATGATCCAGAAATACTTATCCTTGACGAGCCGACCAATGGATTAGATCCACAGGGCATTCATCAAATCCGGGTCCTCATTCAATATATTGCCTCTAAAGGAACAACTATTCTACTTGCCTCCCACCTACTTGACGAGGTTGAAAAGGTCTGTGATCAAGTAATCATTCTACAAAAAGGAAAAAGCATTTACAGTGGTTCTGTTCAGGAAATGGGTAAATCAGGAGCCTACTTACTCGTTGGTGCCATCGATATAGAACAACTAACTGCACATATAAAGCAGTCTCAAAACTTCGAAATTTTAGGCAAAGAGGGTAGCTTTTTAAAAATCAAAACCAATCATAGCCCTGAAAGCATCAATAAGTACTTCTCTGAACAAGGAATTTTCCTAACTCACTTAAGCAGTCACCAAAAACGACTTGAAGAACTATTCTTAGAAATTACCAACGCCTAATGAAACGACTTTTTTTAATTGAATATCACAAGATTAAGCACAGTAGATCGAGTATCATTCTTATATCGGCCTATTTCGTTTTTTTAACACTCATTGCCTTGATAGCTGCTATCAAATTCGATATCGGCCCCATTGAATTTCATCTTGCCGACCAAGGTATCTTCAATTTTCCATTGATCTGGCATTTTAACAGCTTTATTGCAGCGTTCTTCAAACTCTTTTTAGCGGTAGTAATTGTTTCAATGATTTCAAACGAATACAGTAATCGAACCTTGAAACAAAACCTTATCGACGGGCTCTCAAAGAAGGAATTTTTGGCTTCTAAGGTGATTGTCGTTGCTGTCTTTTCAGGCCTTTCAACTTTATTTGTAGCTCTAATTTCATTGATTTTGGGAATGATCTATTCAGATTATACTGAGATAAGTATTGTGTTTTCGGAACTGCATTTTCTATTACTCTATTTTCTAAAACTGTTTGGCTTCTTCAGTTTATGTCTTTTCTTAGGAATCTTAATTAAACGGTCTGCTTTCGCTCTCGGATTTTTAATCGTACTTCTCATTGGGGAGCAAATCGCTTGGGGAGTTGGAGGAGAATTATTAGCCGAATACGGAAATTTCGCCACTAAAACAGATGCCTTTAGTTTCGCGAGTCAAATCAAAGGCTTTTTTCCACTTCAAGCTTCCTTCAATTTATTACACGAACCTTTTACCCGACTTAGCGCCATTCAATCAGTAGCAAAGGAGCTAGGTGAAGAGATCGTACTCAACTATCAAACTACAATGAAAGAGATTGGGATTGCTTTAGTATACATCCTTCTTTATTTGTGGGGCAGTCTCAATATATTGAAGAAAAGAGACCTGTAAGATGCGTATTTTTGTGGTATGCGTTTTACCCTTACCGCAGATTTTAAACCTACAGGAGATCAACCACAGGCTATTGAATCCTTATCAAGAGGAATCAAGGAAGGAGATCGGTATCAGACACTTCTCGGGGTAACTGGATCGGGTAAAACATTCACCATGGCGAACGTCGTGGAAACGGTTCAGAGGCCAACTCTGGTACTTGCCCATAATAAAACCTTAGCTGCACAGCTATATACTGAATTCAAGCAATTTTTTCCAAATAATGCCGTTGAGTATTTCGTGTCCTATTACGACTATTATCAACCCGAGGCGTATATACCAGCAAGTGGAACGTACATCGAAAAAGATCTTAGCATTAATGAGGATATCGAAAAACTACGATTAAGTACTACCTCATCACTTCTTAGTGGAAGAAGAGATGTAATTGTAGTCGCCTCGGTTTCTTGCTTATACGGTATTGGAAATCCCATAGAATTTCAAAAAAATGTAATTAAAGTAGAGCGAGATCAAGTCATCTCCCGAACCGCACTGCTGAAACAACTCGTTCAATCTCTTTATTCGAGAACTACTGCAGATTTTAAACACGGTAATTTTAGAGTAAAAGGAGATGTAATCGATGTGCATCCGGGTTATGCAGACATCGCATATCGCATCCACTTTTTCGGAGATGAAATTGAAGAGATAGAAGCATTAGATCCAGTAAATCAAAATGTAATAGAGAGTTATGATCGGCTAACGATTTATCCGGCAAACATGTTCGTCACTTCGCCGGATATCCTTCAAAATGCTATTCATGAAATTCAAGATGATTTGGTTAGGCAAATTGACTATTTCAAAGAGATCGGTAAACCCTTAGAAGCGAAACGCCTTGAAGAAAGAACCACATTCGATTTAGAGATGATGCGCGAACTAGGTTACTGCTCGGGTATTGAAAATTATTCAAGATACCTCGATGGTAGAGCACCAGGCACAAGACCTTTTTGTCTACTAGACTATTTTCCCGATGATTATTTAATGATTGTGGATGAAAGCCATGTTACAATCCCACAAGTACACGCTATGTACGGTGGTGATCGTTCTCGAAAAGAAAATCTAGTCGATTACGGATTTAGATTACCCGCAGCACTTGATAACCGACCACTTAAATTTGAAGAATTTGAAGCCCTGCAAAATCAAGTATTGTATGTCAGTGCTACACCTGCAGATTACGAGTTAAGCTTGTGTGAAGGGTTATACACCGAACAACTTATTCGCCCTACGGGACTCCTAGACCCTAGTATTGAAGTTCGTCCGAGCAAAAATCAAATTGATGATCTTACAGAAGAAATAAAAATTCGTGCAGAAAAAGACGAGCGAATTCTAGTCACTACCCTCACCAAGCGGATGGCTGAAGAACTCACCAAATACCTCACCCGAATCAGTGTTCGATGTCGTTACATTCACAGTGATGTAGATACCTTAGAACGCGTTGAAATTATGCAAGACCTTAGAAAAGGAGTATTTGATGTACTAATTGGTGTGAACCTCCTTAGAGAAGGACTCGATCTTCCTGAAGTGTCTCTCGTTGCCATAATAGATGCGGATAAGGAAGGCTTTTTACGATCAAATCGAAGCCTTACCCAAACCGTCGGTAGAGCGGCTAGAAATCTAAACGGAAAGGCTATTATGTATGCAGATACCATCACCGAAAGCATGCAACTAACCATCGATCAAACGGCTTATCGAAGATCAAAGCAAGTGGCTTATAATCTAGAGCATAACATTCAGCCAAAAGCCTTAAATAAGACCATTGAATCAACTCTGGTAAGTACTAAAAAGGAGAAAAAGGTCAGCCCGCGGGTAAAGCCAATTTCAGAGGAGGAATTAGCATACATGAGTGGTAATGACATCAACGATGAAATAAAAAGAACCCGAAAAGCCATGGAAGAAGCCGCTAAATCTCTAGACTTTATCGAAGCGGCCAGGCTAAGAGATCAACTTAAGACGCTACAAGAACAGGTTTAAAAAACCACTCATTTAAAAGTGGGTTTTTGTTTTTATTTAACGAAGTAAGGCTTTCACTTTGTCTGCAGCCTCCTGAAATTCAACCGCTGCATGAACCTCCAACCCAGATTCTTCAATAATTTGCTTGGCGAGTTCTGAATTCGTTCCTTGTAGACGAACAATAATTGGTACATTAATTTGATCGGCCATGTTTTTATAAGCCTCGACAATACCATTTGCAACACGATCACATCGAACAATTCCCCCGAAAATATTTACGAGAATGGCCTTAACATTAGGATCCTTAAGAATAATTCTAAAGGCCTCTTCTACACGTTTTGCGTTAGCAGTACCCCCAACATCTAAAAAGTTCGCCGGATCACCGCCTGCCATCTTGATCAGGTCCATCGTAGCCATAGCTAGACCTGCACCATTTACCATGCATCCGACATTACCGTCTAAATCTACATAATTTAAACCTAATGCCTTAGCTTCTACTTCAATCGGATTTTCTTCACGTTCATCACGCATTTCCGCATAAGCTTTGCGTCTAAAGAGTGCATTATCATCAAGAGTAACCTTGGCATCAACCGCTAGGATTTTATCATCTGAGGTTTTAAGAACCGGATTAATTTCAAAAAGACTAGAATCACTTTCCACATAAGCCTTATAAAGTTTGGTTACAAAACCTACCATTTCTTTAAAAGCTTTACCTGAAAGCCCTAGATTAAAAGCGATGTTTCTTGCTTGAAAACCGGTAAGTCCTGTACTTGGATCTACTTCCTCTGTAAAGATGAGATGAGGTGTTTTTTCGGCAACCTCTTCGATATCCATTCCTCCCTCAGTAGAATACATAATCATGTTACGCCCAGTGGAACGATTGAGTAATACTGACATATAAAATTCAGAAGTTTCACTTTCCCCCGGATAGTAAACATCCTCTGCAACTAGAACCTGATGAACCATTTTACCCTCAGCAGAAGTTTGAGGAGTAACTAGATTCATGCCGATAATCTGATCAGCAATTGACTTAACCTCATCTAAACTCTTAGCGAGTTTCACACCACCACCTTTACCACGTCCACCCGCGTGAACTTGTGCTTTTATAACATGCCAGCCTGTACCTGTCTCTTCAGTTAAAACTTTTGCTAACGATACAGCTTCATCTGCTGTGGAAGCTACTTTACCACGTTGAATACCTACGCCAAAACTGGCTAAAATCTCTTTTCCTTGAAACTCGTGAAGGTTCATGTTTGTTTATTAAAATTGAATCACAAAAATAGGAAAGCACAGCCAATAGACCTACCAATTCTTACTTCTTTATTCATCTCATATTGTTTTATTTATAACTCTTTGTGATAAAATGATAAATTAATAGGATTTCTATCCAATTATCCGCTGAAGGCACTTATTTTGCATCCTGTTAATGAACTTAAGCATGTCTAAAATTCCTTACATCGATATTGCCCAACAATACGGCGCACCAGTTTATATTTATGATGCTCAGCGAATTGCATCGCAATTCGATCGATTAAAAAGCGCGTTTACTTCAGTTAAGAATCTTAAACTTCACTATGCGGTAAAAGCAAATTCTAACTTAAGCATCTTACGTTTTATTCACAGTTTGGGAGCTGGTCTCGATACCGTATCGATCGAAGAGGTAAAACTGGGATTACTTGCCGGCGTTCCTGCAGATCAAATTATTTATACCCCTAATGGAGTATCAATCGAAGAACTAGAAGAAGCAAAATCATTAGGTGTTCAAATCAATATTGACAACCTATCCATACTTGAATTATTCGGACAGCGCTTTCCAGAAACCCCCGTTTGCGTGAGAATCAATCCACATGTAATGGCCGGTGGTAATAGTAATATCTCAGTAGGTCATATTGACTCAAAATTTGGAATAAGCATACACCAAGTACCGCACATCAAAAGAATAGTTGATCTTACAGGTATGCATATCAATGGAATACACATGCATACCGGTAGCGACATCCTAGATATTGATGTCTTTCTCTACGCTGCTGAAATTCTATTTGAAGCTGCTGAAAACTTCAAAAAATTAGAGTTTATTGACTTTGGTAGCGGGTTTAAAGTACCCTACAAAAGAGATGATATTGAAACTCCAATTGAAGAGTTTGGTTATAAATTATCAGAACGGTTCAATAGTTTTTGCGAGTCATATGGTAAAGAACTTACTCTTTCTTTTGAACCTGGAAAATTTTTAGTGAGCCAGGCTGGTGCATTCATCGCCAAAGTCAACGTAGTAAAGCAGACCACATCTACCGTTTTTGCAGGAATCGATTCTGGGTTTAATCACCTTATGCGACCAATGCTTTACGGCGCCTATCATGAAATTGAGAATCTAAGTAATCCCGAAGGAAAACCTCGGTTCTACTCGGTAGTGGGTTATATCTGTGAAACAGATACCTTTGGAAGCAATCGTAGAATTGCCGAAATCAATGAGGGTGATTTCTTAATATTCCACAATGCAGGGGCTTATTGCTTCTCAATGGCAAGTAATTACAATTCAAGACTTCGCCCAGCTGAGGTATTATGGATTAATGGTAAGGCTGAACTAATAAGAGCGCGTGAAACCTTTGAAGATCTCATCAAAGGTCAAATTGAAGTAAATGTTGCCCTAGATACTCCGCTTGCTTCGGAGGTTTAATTATCTTTGAGGCCATGAAAGCAATGTTATCGTTACTCTTTTCGATAGGTTTATCATTTGGTCTATTTTCTCAAGAACAAAAAATTGAATGGTTAAGCTTTGAACAAGCCGTCCAGCGCATTGCTGCTGACGGCGAAAGTGAAAAGAAGATTTTCATCGACGTTTACACTGATTGGTGTGGATGGTGTAAAAAAATGGACAAAGAAACCTTTAATGATCCAGAAGTTCGGGAGTACATGATTAAGAATTTCTACATGGTTAAATTCGATGCGGAACAAACAGATGATGTATCGTTTCAAGGACAGACTTATTCATTTATACCGCAAGGAAAAAAGGGATATCACGAACTAGCAGTGGCATTAACTAACGGTAGATTAAGCTACCCCACCGTTGTTTATCTTACCTCAAGATTCGAGATGTTAGCACCTGTTGTTGGTTATTATCCTGCAGCTCCCTTCCTTACTGTCGCCAAATATTTCGGAGACGATATTTACAAGGATATGACTTGGAAAGATTACGAATCAAGTCAGTCAAAATAGGCTATCGACTATAATTTGGAGCCTCTTTAGTGATTGTTACATTGTGAGGATGACTCTCTGCGATACCACTAGCTGTAATTTTTACAAATTGAGCCTGTTCTTTTAAGGTATTGATATCTTTAGCTCCACAATAGCCCATACCGGCGCGTAAACCTCCGACAAATTGATGCATGCTTTCAAAGAGTTCTCCTTTGTATGGCACGCGACCTACAATACCCTCGGGAACGAGTTTTTTGATATCGTCTTCTACATCTTGAAAATATCGATCCTTGCTTCCTTTTTTCATAGCTTCAACAGAACCCATTCCGCGGTAGCTTTTGAATTTTCTTCCCTCATATATGATAGTTTCGCCTGGAGATTCTTTAGTACCCGCTAAAAGTGATCCAAGCATTACGCAATCGGCTCCCGCTGCTAACGCCTTCGGAATATCGCCTGTAAAACGGACTCCACCATCGGCAATCACCGGTACTCCTGTTCCTTTAAGTGCAGCGGCTACTTCAAGTACTGCTGAAAATTGAGGAAAACCGACACCTGCAACAACTCGAGTTGTACAAATAGAACCCGGACCAATACCAACTTTTACCGCATCTGCGCCTGCTTCAGCAAGATAAAGTGCAGCTTCTGCTGTCGCAATATTTCCGACAATCACCTCAAGTTCTGGAAATGCAGATTTAACTGCTTTAAGAACCCCCACAACTCCTTTTGAATGTCCATGTGCCGTATCGATTACAACAGCATCAACACCTGAGCCTACAAGCGCGCTTACACGATCTACGGCATCGGATGTAACACCAACTGCAGCGGCAACTAAAAGCCTACCATACTTATCTTTATTAGCAATTGGTTTTTGGGTAAGTTTCGTAATATCTCTAAAGGTGATTAACCCAACAAGCTGTTGATTTTCATCGACAACAGGTAATTTTTCAATTTTATGGGCTTGAAGAATATCTTCTGCTTCGGCTAGAGTAATTCCTTCTGGTGCCGTAACTAAATTTTCCGAAGTCATCACCTCGGTAATCAAACGATCGTTTCTCTTTTCAAACCTGAGATCACGATTAGTCACAATACCCGCAAGCTTACCAGCATCATCGACGATAGGAATTCCTCCAATCCCATGTTCTTTCATGCTTGCCTTAGCATCTGATACATTAGCAGAAAGTGGTAAAGTAACAGGATCTAAGATCATTCCTGACTCTGCACGTTTCACTTTGCGAACTTTGGCTGCCTGTTCCTCAATAGTCATATTCTTATGAAGCACGCCAATTCCTCCTTCTTGTGCCATGGCAATGGCCATACGTGATTCTGTAACTGTATCCATAGCAGCAGAAACAATAGGCACGTTTATTCTTATATTTCGAGTAAACTGAGTACTAATATTTACCTCACGAGGTAAAACTTCAGAAAAGGCGGGGACAAGTAGAACGTCATCATAAGTCAAGCCTTCGCCAACAATTTTAGAAAGATGAGCTTTCATGCAATTAAAGAATTAATTGCATGCAAAAATACTCAAAAATCCGGCACAAGCGTTTATGTATATTTACTAAATAGGTTTTTAGCCTTGTTGTACGCCACTTCGAACCCATGAACATCAATATTTATAGCTGCCTTTTGGGTAGTAAGGTAACTGATCAATTTCTCTGTCGGTAGGTTCCCCACTAGATAATCTGATGCCATTGGACATCCTCCAAAACCTTGTATTGCCCCATCAAAACGTCGACACCCAGCGGTATAAGCAGCATCCAAATTCATCTCCCACTGATCAGCTCGGGCATGTAGATGAGCTCCGAATTTATACTTCGCATGGGTAGACAAAACATATGAGAAAACTTCATGTATACGTTCTGGAGTGGCGTTGCCCATTGTGTCCGAAAGAGAAAAACAATCTATCGCTAAACCTTCAAATCGATCAATCCAAAAACTAATCTGATCAAGTGACCATGGTGAACCGTAAGGATTTCCGAAACCCATAGAAAAATAAACAACCAACTTTTTACCAGAAAAAGCAACCACCTCAGCAATTCTCTGAACCTCTTCAAACGCCTCTGCTTGAGAACGGTTAGTATTTCGCATCTGAAAAATCTCGGATAATGAAAAAGGGAATCCCAAAACACTAATGGCTTCAAATTCTGCTGCTCTTTGAGCACCTCTCAAATTCGCAACGATGGCTAATAGTTCGGTTTTTGTACGCTCGAGATTGAGCTGTGTTAATACCTCAGCGGTATCCTTCATTTGAGGAACCGCTCGCTCCGATACAAAGCTTCCAAAATCTAAATAGGAAAAGTTACAGTTAAGTAACGATTGAAGATAGGCTGCTTTTTCAGATGAAGGAATAAAGGAATTTAAACCC
>JAAZVG010000018.1 GCA_018623655.1 Flavobacteriaceae bacterium | reverse complement strand
GTCCAAACCAATTCCCCTTTACTGATTGGGTCTATGGTAGCAATTTGAGTTCCTACCAATCCTGCTGGATGAGGCCCACTAACGGTATGAAGATGAACGTGATCTAAGGTTCCAAAAACAGAATTTTCTGTAGACTCTACTCCGAGGTGAATAGGACCTGGTGTTAATTTTTTAAGTGCCGTAAGTGCAGCTTGGAGCTTTACTTCTTGTCCTCTTAACACAAAATCAAGATCAGGATTTAGAGGCCCCGTATTTAATCCTGAGATAAAAATTGCTTTGGGAATCCCTGATGGGTTCGCAATCACATCATAAGGACGTTGTTTTACGAAAGGCCATACACCAGAAGCTAACAAGTATGATTTTACCTCAGCCGCAGATGCTTCTGAAAGCGAAATGGCTTTATTCTCGATCACTTTCTGATCCTTGTCGGCAGCAATCTTGATACTCAATACTTTTCTTCGTTCACCTCTAGTGATTTCTGTAATCTTTCCACTAACTGGGGAAGCCACAGTTACTTCTGCTTGATTTTTATCAAAGAATAAAGTTTCACCTGCTTTCACATGCGAGCCTTCTTTTACAACTAGCTTAGGAGTTAAAGCATGAAAATCTGTGGGATAAATAACATATGTAGACGAGGCTACTTCCTTGTGAAAGTTATGCTCAGCACCTCCTAAGAGATTGAGAGAAAGTCCTTTCTTGATTTTGATGTCTTGAGACATATCTATAAGGCCGTTAATATTTGGTTGCAAAAATACAGCTAAAAGCACACTAAAGGCAAACCTCAAAGAAGAAAAACTTATAATTAAATTACCTTTGTTAATAACGCAAAGAATTAACTTAAATATAGCCCATATGAGTAATGCTATTTTTCAAGTTCCACTTCCAGTAAATGAGCCTGTGCTTAGTTATGCAAAAGGAACAAAAGAAAGAGAAGAGGTTTTGGCTTCTTACAAAAAACAATATGATAGTCATGCCGATATCCCAATGTATATAGGAAGCGAAGAAATCCGTACTAGTGATAAGAGAGGATTATATCCACCACATGACCACCAACATCAAATCGGTTCTTATTATTATGCTGAACCACAGCATGTAGAACGAGCAATTAATGAAGCATTATCTGCTAAAGATAAATGGTCAGCGCTACCATGGGATCAACGTGCATCAATCTTTTTAAAGGCTGCAGACCTTATTGCAGGCCCTTACAGAGCAAAAATTAATGCGGCGACCATGTTAGCTCAATCAAAAACGATTCATCAAGCCGAGATAGATGCGGCTTGCGAATTTGCTGATTTCTTACGTTTCAACGTTTATTTCATGACTGAGATATACAACGAACAACCCGATTCGAGTGATGGATTATGGAATCGTCTTGAGTTTAGACCTTTAGAGGGCTTTATTTACGCGATTAGCCCATTCAACTTTACGGCAATTGCCGGTAATTTACCCGCTGCCCCGGCGATGATGGGTAATACCGTTGTTTGGAAACCAAGTGATGCTCAAGTCTTCTCAGCACGCGTAATTGTTGAAATTTTCAAAGAAGCTGGCCTCCCTAACGGTGTGATTAATATGATCACCGGAGATCCAGTGATGATAACAGACAAAGTATTATCGTCTCGTGATTTTGCTGGACTTCACTTTACCGGTTCAACCTTTGTATTCAAATCTCTTTGGAAACAGATCGGATCAAATATTGAAACCTACAAAACCTATCCTAGAATTGTTGGAGAGACCGGAGGAAAAGATTTTATTATCGCCCATCCGACGGCTCACGCAAAACAAGTTGCTACAGCAATTACTAGAGGAGCTTTCGAATTTCAAGGTCAAAAATGTAGTGCTGCCTCAAGAGTTTATTTGCCGCAATCAAAGGCAGAAGAAATCTTAGGATATGTTAAAGCAGACATCGAAAATATTGGCGAGCCAGGAAGTCCTGAAGATATGAGTCGATTTGTAACTGCTGTGATTCATGAGGGAGCCTTCGACAAACTGGCTGCTGTTATCGATCGAGCTAAGAGCGATTCGAACGCTGACGTATTCGCTGGTGGAGGGTATGACAAATCAAAAGGATACTTTATTGAACCAACAGTTATTGTAACCAACGATCCTAAGTACACTACTATGGAGACCGAACTTTTTGGCCCAATTGTCACGGTATATATTTACGAAGACCATGACTGGACAAATACTTTAAAACTTGTTGATGAAACCTCAGAATACGCATTAACAGGAGCCGTATTCTCAGAAGATCGTTATGCGATGAATGAGGCGATCACGGCGCTTCAAAATGCCGCTGGAAACTTTTACCTAAATGACAAGCCAACAGGTGCTGTTGTTGGTCAGCAACCCTTCGGAGGAGCCAGATCATCTGGCACCAATGATAAGGCGGGATCAGTTCTCAACCTTACACGTTGGGTTTCTCCGAGATTGATCAAGGAAACCTTCCTCACACCTACTGATTATAGCTATCCGTTCTTAGGTTAAGGGCAAATAAACCAGGCGCTTAGTCTCAAAGAAATCTAACGGTATGCGATCATATAAATCGTATACCGTTATTTTATTTTTAAAGAGAGCTAATTCTTCGGTTAAATCTCCTCCTTTCAGATAGAGGATACCGTTAGCCCGCTCATGCTTGTTTTCTGAACTAATTTTTCCTTCAATCCAGTGAACAAAAGTGGGCATGGCAGCCACCGCACGACTGATAATGAAGTCAAAGGTTTCCTCGACATTCTCCACTCGATCGTTAATAGAGATTACGTTGGTTAGTCCAAGACCTCTTACCACCTCATCAACCACCTTAATCTTTTTACCAATCGAGTCAACTAAGGTGAAAGAAACCTCTGGAAAAAGTATCGCTAAAGGAATTCCTGGAAATCCACCTCCGGTACCAACATCAATAACTCTCGATCCTGGTTTAAATTCTTGAAATAATGCAATAGCCAAAGAATGTAATACATGACGCAGATATAACTCTTCAATATCTTTTCGTGATACTACGTTGATTCTTTGATTCCAATCTTGATACAATTCATCAAGTAATTCAAATCTTTCTTTCTGTAAATCAGTGAGTTGAGGGAAGTAATGAAATAGATCTTTCGCTTTCATAGAAGAAGTTAAGAAAGCAAAATTATCACTAACATTGCAGTCTGAAAACTGCATAGTCAAGAAATATGAATTCACATCCGTCAGAACGCATCCAAAAAATGGAGATTTCAGCCACTCTCGCAATGGCTGCAAAGGCTAGAGAATTAAAAAATCAAGGTAAAGATATCATCGGTTTAAGCTTAGGTGAGCCTGACTTCACCATTCCCGAATTCATTAAAGAGGCTGCAAAACAAGCCATTGATGAAAACTACAATAGTTACTCGCCCGTAGATGGGTATGCCGATCTAAAACAAGCCATCGCTGAGAAATTTAAAAGAGATAATGGTCTTGATTACGGTTTAGATCAAATCGTCGTATCGACGGGTGCAAAACAATCACTATATAACATTGCTATGGCTATTATAAACCCGGGTGATGAAGTGATTCTTCCAGCTCCTTACTGGGTATCCTATCGCGATATAGTAAAATTAGCTGAAGGTGTACCTGTAGAAGTTAAAACCAATATAGAGGCTGATTTCAAAATGACTCCTAGCCAGCTACGCGCTGCAATTACCGACAAAACACGTATGCTTTGGTTTAGCTCTCCGTGTAACCCAAGTGGTTCTTTCTATCATCAATCTGAATTAGAAGCGCTTGCCGAGGTATTAAAAGACCACCCGAATATCATTGTTGTTTCTGACGAAATTTATGAACATATTAATTTTAGTAAAGAGTCTCACACATCAATAGCGTCAATCCCATCACTACACGATCGCGTAGTGACTGTAAACGGTGTTTCAAAAGCATTTGCAATGACCGGATGGCGTATTGGATATATCGGAGCCCCTGTATGGGTAGCAAAAGCTTGCAACAAATTACAGGGTCAAGTAACTAGTGGCGCGAATGCTATTGCTCAAAGAGCGGTTATCACTGCCCTAGAGGCACCTGTATCGAAAATTGATTATATGATTAAGGCCTTTCATCAAAGAAGAGATTTGGTTTTAAAACTCTTAGGTGCAATTCCAGGTTTTAAACTGAATGTACCCGAGGGGGCTTTTTACGTATTTCCTGATATCTCAGAGTACTTTGGTAAAACACTTCGAGGTAAAACCATTAACAACGCTTCAGACTTCTCACTTTATTTATTAGAAGAGGCTGGTGTTGCTACCGTTACTGGTGAAGCTTTCGGTGACTCGAACTGCATTCGAATTTCTTATGCGGCTTCTGAGGAATCGCTGAAAGAAGCGATTCGTCGTATTTCTGAAGCATTATCTTAAAAAGGGCAGTCGTATCTTTGTAGCCTATGAGCTCAGAGAATCACCAGAAAGTCGTTCCTTATAAAGAGCGTAAGGATTCAAAAAAGAAGCAGGTATCAACTATGTTTGATACGATCTCTAGCGAATACGACAAACTGAACCGAATGATTACTTTCGGTGTCGACTTGTCATGGCGTAAAAAACTGGTTCATCATATTGTATCCCTAGGTCCCGAAACAGTACTTGACGTCGCAACAGGAACTGGAGACTTAGCTATTGCAATAGCCTCATCGAGTCAGGCAAAGGTAACCGGCCTAGATATCTCAGCTGGAATGTTAGAAGTGGGTAAACAAAAGATTCAATTGCAGCACCTTAACAATCAAATCGATATGGTTATTGGTGATAGTGAAAGTCTAAATTATTCCGATCAAAGTTTCGATGCGGCTACGGTTGCTTTTGGAGTGAGGAATTTTGAGAATCTCGAGGTTGGCTTATCTGAAATTTTTCGAGTTCTAAAACCTGGAGGCACCTTAGCCATACTCGAAACCTCGATGCCTACTAATCCGATTCTTAGATTATTGTATAAGGTTCACGGCAGAATCATTCTGCCCCTTTTCGGAAAGCTTTTTTCAAGAGATCCAAGAGCTTATAAATACCTTTCTGATTCTGCTGAAAAATTCCCGTATAACGAAAGACTAACCCAGGTACTTATTCGTGTCGGTTTTTCAAAAGCAAGTTATCATCCGCAAACCTTCGGCGCAGCCTGTATCTATTATGCTGAGAAATAGGTATATCTTAATCGCTATAACACTGCTCTTCAGCCTGTTTAGCCAAGCTCAAAAGAGGCACCCTTCAGGTCTTAATTTGAAGGGAGCGGATGAAGAACTTTGGAATTTCGGAATACTATTCAATCTAACTAATTATGGTACCAGTTATACCATAGAAAATCCACCGATAAATAAAACCTCTTTAAACATATTTGATGGAATAGCTGGAGGGTTTCGATTAGTCGCAGAACATCGAATTTTGGAGAGAACCGACCTTAGAATTGAACCTGGAATTCTTTTAAATAGAGCTGCAGTCGGAAACCCAGAAGGCGGAATCACTGAAATACAGCTACCGCTTCTTATAAAATTTCAAGGCGAACGACATGCCAACTACAATCCCTTTATATTGGGAGGTTATCTAGCTAGCTATAAAACTTCTCAGGAACTTGATTCATGGACCATACCATACAATCGTTTGATGCACTCAATTGAGCTCGGCGCAGGTGTTGATTTTTATTTAAAGAAGAGCAAATTAGCGCTTGGAGTACGGATACTTACCCCAATAGTTTCTGATCAAAAAGCGACAGCAACTAGTCCGCTAAAAGATCTTCAATCAAAGGCAGTACTTTTTACAATTAGTTTTGAAACTAAAGACGGTTGGAAATTGTATGCAAGATAATTGCCGTCGAAATCGCAGCATTAAGACTTTCAACTTTCGACCCCTTTCCCCTTTCTATAGTGATTTTTACATCGAGAAGTCTCTGAATATTCTTAGACAAACCTCTACCTTCATTGCCTATCACAAGTATACCCCTAGAAGGCATTTCGAAGCTGTTTAAAGATGTTCCTTCGAGATTAGCCCCAATTATAACTCGGTTCTGCTGTCTTAAACAATTTTCAAGATCAACTGCATGGCATTGTATTCGGGCATATGACCCCATCGTCGCCTGAATCACCTTAGGATGAAATGAGTCTACCGTTCCTTGGCCGCAAAGAATATGTTTGAAACCAAACCAATCAGCCGTTCGAATAATTGTTCCCAAATTTCCGGGATCTTGAATTTCATCTAGTGCCAATATCCAATCAGAGTGTTGCCAATCTTGAAGCCGAGGAATTTCAAAAACAGCTAAAGCATTTGATGGAGTAATAAGTTGTGAGATCTTCCCCATCTCCTTTTCGGTAACTATCTGAGCATCAGAAAATAGAATAGAAGATTGATCGGTTACATACAATTCTCGTAAGGTTAAGCCTTCCTGTAATCCTTCCCTTACTCCTTTACTCCCCTCAACAATAAAGCATCCTTCATCTAACCGTATTTTCTTACGATTGAGCTGATTAACGAAACGTATTTTGGCCTGAGATAGCATCGTTTATTTAGGCTATTTTTACATTATGTTATCGAACGTATTGAGAATAAGTTCGCGCGTCGCAAAGGTAATTGTTATTCTCTTAGTCTTTCTTTTATCTGCCTGTAGCAGTACCAAAAAGCTTGAACCAGAAACACTATGGTTAAAAAAGCAACGCGTTTATATCAATGGGGTTCAAACCAAGGATCCTTTATTAATCAATCAACTCATTCAAGAACCCAACCAAAGAGTTTTAGGCCTACCAATCAAGCTCTGGTTATACAATAGCTCAGGACGCAAGTCAAATTTTTTCAACAAATGGCTCAGACGAATCGGAGAACCACCTGTTATTTATACCGATGAAATTGCAGGGGTAAGTATCAATAGGTTAAAGAATTTTTACAAACGGAAAGGGTATCTAAATGTAGCTGTGGATAACAACATAGCAGTAAATAATAAGGCAACTAAAGCCAAACAAACAATATTAATTGAGACTAATGAACCCTTTACAATAGATGAAATAGAACTGCAAAGTCCAGATTCTAGGTTTGATTCTGTGCTCACTAATAACCAAATGGCCTTACCACTAAAGAAGGGGATGAATCTCAACCTGAGTATTGTTGATAACGATCGCCAAGAGCTAACTTCTCTTTTAAGAAATCAAGGAATCTATGATTTTCAGAAAAGTCTTCTATCCTATGAAATTCAAGGAGACACCACTTCTCGTTCTGAGTCAAAAAAATTAAGAGTCAGGAGAATCATAGATAGTACCGCTATTTTTAGACCTTTTCGAATCGGACGAACGAAAGTCTTTAGCGAAGGAGCAACTGAGAATGACTTCACATTATCGATTGTTAACGGAATTGAATTTTTTGGTATTGATGAGTTGTCCTTTGATCCCGATGTAGTAGCTAGAAGAATTAGCTTTAAACCTGGCACAACTTACAATCAAAGCCTTCTATCTACCACTGTGGATCTCATAGGTGATCTCAATCACTTTTTATACCCAAATATTGAATTAGTGCCTGAGGATGATCAAACACTTACGGCATCGATATATCTAAGAAACCGTAAACGTTACGCCCTCAATGCAGATCTAGACCTAACACACTCTAACATTCAACAACTAGGAACTACTCTTCGATCCTCTATTCTTGCACGTAATGTTTTTGGTTCTCATGAAAACCTGAGCCTTGCCCTGAGCGGCAGTATTGGAAATTCCCTGCTACCCGGTGACAACTTAACGACTGAGCTGGGGATTGATATCAATCTAAGTGTGCCAAGATTATGGATGATTTTTCCCACTTCCAATCTCATCTCTGAACAGAAGCATCCCCAAACAACCTTACAAGTCGGAACTAATTTTCAGAAAAACCTAGGTCTAGATAGGCAGACATTTAATGCGATTTATCGATTTAATTATCGCACCGATAAAAGAAGGTATTCCTTTGAATTCCCAAGTATAACCTATGTCAATCACTTGAATCCTGACAACTTTTTCTCTATTTATCGAAATACCTTTGACCGACTTAATCTTTTAGCAGATCCTATTCGAGGAGATAGCAACTATGCTAGCTTTTTCAACACAAATCAGGGAATAACCGAGGCAGACCTGCTTATACCAGAAGGTGCAAATGCCTTTATCAATGCTACACTATCGGGAACAATACCTTTATCCAAGGAGGATGCTCTTGAAGTGAGAAGAATTAATGAACGTCGAAATCGACTTACAGAAAACAACTTCATTGTATCATCAAGCTTCAATTATTCATTTCAAAATTCAGAAAACAGGAATAGTCTAAATTATTCACAGTTTGGTTTGAAATTTGAACTAGCAGGGGCATTACTTGATTTTATTGACTCTTCTTCTAAAGAATCAATATTCAAAGTCCCCTTCGCTCAATATATCAAAGCCGAAATCAATACTATAAAGCATTTTGAACTGAGTGATGACACCCGATTTGCGACGCGTTTCTTTGCAGGAATGGCGCTACCATTCGGATCCGGAAATAACGTCCCGTTTGTCAGGAGTTACTTTGCAGGAGGATCGAATGACATTCGATCATGGAATGCGTATACTCTTGGGCCAGGAACAACAAACCAAATCAATGAATTCAATGATGCCAACTTCAAAATTACTTGGAGTAACGAATTGCGATTTGACTTAAGTCAAAGTATTAAGGGTGCACTCTTTACCGATGTAGGAAATATTTGGAACGTTCTTGACGACACTGAGGTTGAAGAGGCTGTTTTTAAGGGCTGGTCTTCACTAAAAGATTTAGCCATTGGCGCTGGGGCGGGTCTGCGGTATGATTTCGATTACTTTTTATTTCGGATTGACCTAGGATGGAAGATTTACAATCCCGCATTTACAGGAGATAATCGTTGGTTTTATAACCAAACGAATAATCGTCCCATTTTCAATGTCGGAATCAATCATCCTTTTTAAAAGCATTTCTTACATTTGCCCCTTAACATAATCAAAAAAACAAACGAATGAGTTTATCATCAATCCCTGCAGGGGTAGCCACTGGAGACCAGGTTCAAGCTATTTTTAAATTAGCCAAAGAAAAGTCTTTCGCCTTACCGGCAGTTAACGTAGTTGGTTCAAATACAATCAATGCGGTTATGGAAACCGCAGTAGCACTAAATGCACCGGTTATTATACAATTTTCTAACGGGGGAGCACAATTTAATGCAGGAAAGGGATTACCAAACGAAAATCAAAAGGCGGCTATTGCCGGCGCAGTGGCTGGAGCAAAGCACGTACACCAACTAGCTGAAGCTTATGGCGCTCGAGTAATCCTACACACTGATCACTGTGCAAAAAAGTTATTGCCGTGGATTGATGGTCTTCTCGATGCTAGCGAAGCATTCTATAAAGAAACGGGTAAATCACTTTTTAGCTCTCACATGATCGACCTCTCTGAAGAACCCATTGAGGAAAATATTGAGATTTGTAAGGAATACTTAAAAAGAATGTCCGCAATGGACATGACTTTAGAAATTGAATTAGGTGTAACTGGTGGCGAAGAAGACGGAGTTGATAATAGTGATGTCGATGTTTCTAAATTATATACTCAACCTGAAGAAGTAGCCTTTGCTTACGAAGAATTATCTAAAATCTCACCGCGCTTCACAATTGCGGCGGCATTCGGAAATGTACACGGAGTGTACAAGCCAGGAAATGTAAAGCTTACTCCTACCATTCTTAAGGATTCTCAAGCCTATATCGAAGAGAAATACCAGATCGCTGAGCATAATCCCATTGATTTTGTCTTTCATGGTGGCTCTGGATCTTCAGTTGAGGAAATTAGAGAATCGATCGGATACGGTGTAGTAAAAATGAATATCGATACCGACCTTCAGTTCGCTTTTACCGAAGGGATTCGTGATTATATGACTGAAAAAATCGACTATCTTAGATCTCAGATTGGTAACCCTGAGGGTGAAGAATCGCCAAACAAGAAGCACTATGACCCAAGAGTTTGGTTGAGAAAAGGTGAAGAAACTTTTACAGCTCGACTGAAGAAAGCCTTTGAAGATTTGAATAACATCAACACTTTGTAACAAAAACAGTAGACTATGGCATCAGCTTGGTTTAAAAGAACAGAAAAAGGAATTCAAACAGCTACCGAAGAGAAGAAAGATACTCCCAGGGGGTTGTGGTATAAGTCTCCTACTGGGAAAATCGTTGAGTCTGATGAATTGGCTAAAAACGCCTTTGTAAGTCCTGAAGATGACTATCATGTGCGTATCGGAAGTAAGGAGTATTTCGAATTACTTTTCGATGACAACTCATTCACTGAGTTTAATCAAAAACTTTCTTCAAAGGATCCTTTGAATTTTGAAGACACCAAAAAATATAAAAATCGAATAGTTGATGCTAAGAAAAAGACCAAGCTAAGTGACGCCATCAGAACGGCTTACGGGTTATCAGCAGGTCGTGAAATCGTTGTTGCATCAATGGACTTTAGTTTTATTGGAGGTTCGATGGGTAGTGTTGTAGGTGAGAAAATCGCACGCGCTGTGGATGCTGCCATTAAGAGAAAGGCACCTCTTGTTATTATTTCAAAATCAGGGGGAGCTAGAATGATGGAAGCTGCCCTTTCACTAATGCAAATGGCCAAAACTTCTGTTAAGTTAGCTCAACTAGAAGCAGCCAAGCTTCCTTATATTTCCCTATGTACAGATCCAACCACAGGTGGTACTACTGCATCCTATGCAATGCTTGGAGATATCAATATTGCCGAGCCAGGAGCTCTTATTGGTTTTGCAGGACCAAGAGTAGTTAAGGATACCACTGGGCAAGATTTACCCGAAGGTTTTCAGACTTCAGAATTTGTTATGGAACACGGATTTTTAGATTTTATTACTCACAGAAAAGAATTAAAACAAAAAATCAATCTATACATTGATTTGATTCTTAATCTACCACTTAGAAAAGTTTCTGAGCAAGCTGAAGAGCTATCTTAAAAAATAACCTATATTTGCCGCCTGATTGAGTGACAATCAGGTACATAATAATTATTAACGAATATTGGCATGTATTTATCTCAAGAAAAAAAATCAGAAATCTTCAAGCAATACGGAGGTTCTGAAACAAACACGGGTTCAACGGAAGGGCAAATTGCTTTGTTCACTTACCGAATCAATTATTTAACCGAACACTTAAAGAAAAATCATAAAGATTTTAATACAGAGCGTTCTCTTATTCGATTAGTTGGTAAGCGTCGTAGCCTTCTAGACTATCTTAAAGCTAATGATATTGAAAAGTATCGTTCTCTTATTAAAGATTTAGGAATCCGTAAATAGTATGTAAAGGGCATTCATTGGAATGCCTTTTTTAGAAACGCTGGTCGTTTCTCAGTTTTTCATTGGTCTACCACACTTCACAACAACACAACAAAAGACCAATTGTTTAACTCGTGTGATAAGCACAAAACACTAGGATTTGTCCTAAAAATTTTATGATTCCAAAAACATTTCAAGAGATCATTGATCTCGGTGATGGCAGAACTATCAGTATTGAAACTGGTAAACTTGCTAAACAAGCACATGGCTCAGTAGTCGTTCGCTCTGGGAACTGCATGCTATTATGCACCGTAGTTTCAAACTATAAAGCAGCAGATGTTGACTTCCTGCCACTAACAGTAGATTATAGAGAAAAATTCGCTGCTGCAGGGAGATACCCTGGAGGGTTTTTCAAAAGAGAAGCAAGGCCGAGTGATGGTGAAGTACTAACCATGCGTATCGTCGACCGCGTACTTCGGCCACTTTTCCCCAAAGACTACCACTCAGAGACCCAAGTAATGATTCAAATGATGTCTTACGACGAATCAATTACCCCTGATGCTCTTGTAGGTCTTGCCGCTTCAACAGCTCTTCAATTATCAGATATCCCATTTGAAACTGCGATATCAGAAGTACGTATCGGACGTGTAAATGGAGAATTCGTTCTCAACCCTTCTCTGGATCAACTGAAAGAATCTGATATCGACATGATTATTGGAGCTTCTTACGACTCGGTCATGATGGTTGAAGGCGAGATGAAGGAGATTAGCGAGGAAGAAATGGTTGAAGCTATTAAGTTCGCTCATGAAGCTATTCGCGTTCAATGCGATGCTCAACAACGTTTAGTAGATCAAGTGGGTAAAAAGGAAACTCGTGAATTCGAAGAAGCGGCAAAAGACGAGGCGCTTTACCAAAAAATTCATGAACTAGCTTATGACAAGGTTTATGCTATTGCTAAAGCTGGGTCTTCTAAAAAAGAACGTGGTGCTGCTTTTAGTGAAATCAAAGAGGAGGTTAAAACTAGCTTTTCTGAAGAAGAGTTAGAAGAAAATGCTAAGCTAATTGGCAGCTACTACAGCAAAGTCGAAAAAGAAGCAGTTCGAAATCTCACCCTTGATGAGGGTCTTCGTTTAGATGGAAGAAAAACAGATGAGATTCGTCCAATTTGGTGTGAAATTGATTATTTACCATCGACCCACGGGTCTGGAATCTTTACCCGAGGGGAAACTCAAGTATTATCTACGGTAACTCTTGGTACCTCACGTGAGGCAAACATTATTGATATGCCCTCAATGGAAGGAGAAGAAACCTTTTATTTACATTACAATTTTCCTCCATTCTCAACGGGTGAAGCACGACCAATCAGAGGTACTTCACGCAGAGAGGTAGGACACGGGAATCTTGCTCAAAGAGCACTTAAAAATATGATTCCTGAAGACTGTCCTTACACCGTTCGTGTAGTTTCTGAAGTATTAGAGTCTAACGGGTCTTCTTCAATGGCTACTGTATGTTCAGGTACGATAGCACTTATGGATGCTGGAGTTCAAATCAAGAAGCCAGTATCGGGTATAGCTATGGGTCTTATCACCGACAGTGAAAGCGGCAAATACGCGGTGTTATCTGATATCCTTGGAGACGAAGATCACCTAGGAGATATGGACTTTAAGGTAACCGGTACAGCAGATGGTATTACTGCATGTCAAATGGATATCAAGGTAAAAGGCCTTTCTTATGAAATCCTTACTAAGGCACTAATGCAGGCTAAAGACGGAAGACTTCATATCCTAAACAAGCTTATCGAAACTATCGATACTCCTAAAGCAGAAGTTAAAGCTCATGCTCCTAAAATTGTTACTACAAACATTCCCGGAGACCTTATTGGTGCATTCATCGGAAGCGGGGGTAAAAATATCCAAGAGCTTCAGAAAACAACGGGATGTACGATAGTTATCAATGAGAATGAAACGGGAGAAGGTGTTGTTGAAATTCTAGGTACCAGCCAAGAAGGAATCGACAACGTAATTTCTTCAATTGAATCTCTGATGTTTAAACCAGAAGTTGGCTCTATTTACAAGGTAAAGGTAATTAAGATGCTCGAGTTTGGCGCCGTTGTTGAATATGTTGATGCTCCTGGAAATGAAATACTACTTCACGTATCAGAGCTTGCATGGGAACGCACTGAAAATGTTAGTGATGTGATTAATATGGGTGATGAATTCGAAGTAAAATACTTTGGATTCGATCCGAGAACCAAAAAGGAGAAAGTCTCACGTAAAGCCCTTCTAGAGAAACCCGAAGGTTACGTAGAAAGAGCTCCAAGAAACGATCGTAGAGATCATAGGGGATCTAGAGACTCACGCCATAGAGGTAATCATCGATCTAAAGATCGTAATCATCGATCAGATCGAGATCAAAAAGACCATTCTGAAGATTAATTCAGTCTAGTTTATTCGAAAGGGGAGTTTTTAACTTCCCTTTATTTTTTTGCAAAAAATGTAACCTTTTAAAATTTCTTGCGTATAAGAAGGCGACATCATTCTAAAACGCTCATGAGACAGTTAAAAATTACCAAGCAGGTTACTAACAGAGAAACCGCATCACTAGACAAATACCTACAAGAAATAGGTAAGGTAGATCTAATTACTGCCGAAGAAGAGGTAGAATTAGCACAAAAAATTAAGGCCGGTGACCAACGAGCATTAGAAAAACTAACTAAAGCGAACTTGAGATTCGTAGTATCGGTAGCTAAACAATATCAAAATCAGGGATTAACCCTACCTGATCTAATCAATGAAGGTAATTTAGGACTTATAAAAGCCGCACAACGGTTTGATGAGACCCGAGGATTCAAATTCATCTCATACGCAGTTTGGTGGATTCGACAGTCTATTTTACAAGCACTAGCAGAACAATCTCGAATCGTTCGTCTTCCGCTCAATAAAATCGGATCAATTAACAAGATCAATAAGACTTTCGCTCATCTAGAACAAGCACATGAACGTATGCCTTCAGCTGAAGAGATTGCCGCCGAACTAGATATGACGGTTGAAGATGTGAAGCAATCACTGAAGAACTCAGGAAGACATGTATCGATGGATGCACCACTTATCGATGGAGAGGATTCGAACCTTTATGATGTTCTTCGTTCAGGAGAATCACCAAACCCCGATAAAGAATTGCTGCACGAATCGCTGCGAACAGAGATTGAACGTGCACTCGAAACACTAACTCCAAGAGAAGCCGACGTTGTAAGACTTTATTTTGGTTTAGCTGGACAACACTCTATGACTCTCGAAGAAATTGGTGAAACTTTTGATTTAACTCGTGAGAGAGTTCGTCAAATAAAAGAGAAGGCAATAAGGAGATTAAAACACACTTCAAGAAGTAAAATTCTTAAAACTTATTTAGGATAAATTACTATATTGCTGAAACTTACAGTTTTCGTGGCTGTTCGTTTTTTGATTGATGATTATGGAAACGCCGGCAATGCCGGCGTTTCTATTTTAAATCGAATTGATTCGCTAATTTTGCGCTATGGCACATTCGATAGCACCTTCACTACTAGCTGCTGATTTTGGAAATCTCAATGAAGCGATTTCAGAAGTCAACAATAGTGCTGCTTCTCTATTACATCTCGATGTGATGGATGGACAATTCGTACCGAATATCTCTTTTGGCATTCCAGTAATTGAGTCGGTTGCACGAGTGTGTACCAAACCTCTAGATATTCATTTAATGATTGTCGAACCTGATCGATACCTAAGCACCTATGCAATGTTTAAGCCAGAGTACATCACAGTGCATTTAGAGGCATCTACTCATTTACATAGAAGCATACATAAAATCAAAGAATTAGGCTGTAAAGCAGGGGTTGCAATTAATCCACACACTCCTATTGAACTACTAAAGGATACTATCAAAGACATAGACTTAGTGTGTGTTATGAGCGTAAATCCTGGTTTTGGAGGGCAGTCATTCATTGACAATACTTATACTAAGGTCACTAACTTAAAGAAGTTAATTGCAGAGACAAACTCAAATGCATTGATCGAAATAGATGGAGGGGTCACTATCGCAAATGCTGAAATATTAAGTCGATGTGGGGCTGACATATTAGTTGCTGGAAGTTCAGTCTTTCGTGCTCCTTCTATTTCTGAAGCAATAACCGCACTTCATGGATAAGAAATACAATCTTATCATCATCGGTGCAGGACCCATAGGTATTGCATGTGCACTTGAAGCACAAAGAAGAGGATGGTCTTATACTATTATAGAGAAGGGCACCTTAGTAAATTCTTTGTATCACTATCCAAAAGGAATGCAGTTTTTTTCTTCCTCGGATAACTTAGAACTCGATAATATTCCATTTATCTGTAAGGAGCCAAAGCCCTTTCGCATTGAAGCCTTACAGTATTATCGTACAGTAGTACAATCTAGGGATTTGAATATAAAGCTATTCGAGCGGGTTAATCATGTTGATAAAAAAGCGAATGGAGAATTTTATGTTACCACATCAAAAGACGCTTATCTCAGCTCAAACTTAATTATCGCCACTGGATTTTTTGACTACAGCAACAAACTGAATATCCCTGGAGAAGATAAAAATCATGTAAGCCATTATTTTGACGACCCTCACTTCTATGCCAATCAAAGAGTGGCCATTGTAGGGGCAAATAACTCAGCGGTAGATGCAGCACTTCAGTGCTACCGCGCTGGTGCTAAGGTGGAAATGGTAATTAGAGGCGACGATATCGGTGAACGGGTAAAATACTGGGTACGACCTGAGATTATAAATCGAATTGCCGATGGTTCGATAACTGCTCACTTTGGTAGTAATGTGAAAGAAATTCAGTCTGACCACCTAGTCATTTCAAATAAAAATGAAAGTAAAAAGTTGGCCGTTGATTATGTATTACTGATGATAGGGTATCAGCCTGATTACAGTTTACTGGAACAAGCAGGTGTTACCTTTGAAGAGGATGACATGCGAACTCCGAAATATGACCCTAAAACACTAGAGACTGAACTAAAAGGTTTATTTCTAGCTGGAGTCGTACTAGGAGGTTTAAAGACAAATGCTTGGTTTATTGATAATTCAAGAGACCATGGCAAAAAGATTTGTGATGCCATCCAAAAAAGGGCTTAGCGAATTTTAATTATTTTTATCCCCCAAATTAAGTTTGGTTATGGCTTTACAAAATCAGGTAATGGACGCCCTAAAGGCAGCAATGAAAGCAAAAGATGCTGTTGCTCTAGAATCACTACGGGCAATCAAATCGGCAATACTTCTTCAACAGAGTGAAGCAGGTGCAAAAGAACTCAGCCCTGCTGATGAAATAAAGTTATTGCAAAAGCTTGTAAAACAAAGGAAAGATAGCGCAACGTTATACAACCAGCAAGGACGTACTGACCTCGCTGAACCAGAATTAGCACAAGCTAAGGTTATTGAACAATTTTTACCTGAGCCTCTATCAGAAATAGAGCTAGATCAACTAATTCAGAATGTGATCAATGAGTTAGCTGCAGAGGGTATGAAAGACATGGGACGAGTAGTC
>JAAZVG010000017.1 GCA_018623655.1 Flavobacteriaceae bacterium | reverse complement strand
CGGCCCAAACAAAGCCTAACCAAGAAACATCTGTTTTAATTGAGTCCACAAATTCTTGTTCTTCTTTACTAGGATTAGTATCATCAAAACGAAGATTGACGGGTGCCTTGTATTTTTTTCCTAAGCCGAAATTTAAACATATAGAACTCGCATGACCAATGTGTAAATAACCATTGGGTTCTGGTGGAAATCTAAACCGTAAAGATTCTTGTGAACAATTAAACTGGGAGATATCCTCTTCAATAATATGTTCAATAAAATTTAATGATCGTTTAGCTTCTTCCATTTGGGGTTTATTATAAAAAGCAAAGGTAGCATTTCCTACTTTTGCTTAATGGGAGAAATACACCTTAACAACATTAAACTGTACGCTTATCACGGATGTTTAAAAGAAGAATCTATCATTGGTAGTGATTATCGGGTAGATGTTGTTTTATATACGTCTTTAGAAAAGTCTTGTAAAAGTGATGAATTAGAAGATACTATTGATTATGTTGATGCTACCGCGATTGTAACTAAAGAAATGGCAATACCCTCAAAACTATTAGAACATGTAGCCGAACGTATTATCTCAAATTTTTTTAATTCATTTCCAAGTCTTTTAAAAACTTCTGTTTGTGTTTCTAAAATAAACCCACCTATTGGCGCTAACGTAAAGTCTGTGTCTGTTAAGCTTACACGACAAAGAGATACTTAGGGAAAGCAGAATTTTTAATGTAAATTTGCCACCTAATTGGCATCGTGGCCGAGTGGCTAGGCAGAGCTCTGCAAAAGCTTGTACAGCGGTTCGAATCCGCTCGATGCCTCTTTTTTTATACCTTTTCTAGGTATTCAAAATCTATTTGACGTTTCAATACATCAGCGTCTTTCACCTTTATTTTTACCGTCTGTCCTAATTGAATAGTGTCTCCTGTTTTATGCCCTATTAAAGCGTATTGTTCCTGGTCAAAATAATAGATATCACCAGCAATATCTCTGATTCGAATCATTCCCTCACATTTATTTTCAAAAAGTTCCACGTAAATACCCCAATCGGTTACCCCAGAAATAACCCCTTCAAATTCTTGATTCATAAATTGAGCCATGAATTTTACCTGCATATATTTAATAGAATCTCTCTCAGCATTAGCGGCTAAAACTTCACGTTCTGATGAATGCTTACATTTTAATTCATAAGGTTCTGCTGTAACACTACTGCCGCCGTTTAAATAATGTTGTAATAATCGATGTACCATTACATCGGGGTACCGTCTAATAGGTGAAGTAAAATGCGTATAATAATCAAAAGCTAATCCGTAATGACCAATGTTTTCAGTAGAATAAATTGCTTTACTCATACTTCGAATAGTCAATGTATCAACTAATTGTTGTTCAACCTTACCGTTAACGTCTGATAATAAGGTATTAATAGAACTACTTATTGATTTACGATCTTTCAAATTAAGTTGGTGTCCAAACTTCGAAATCACCCCATTTAATGCTTGTAGTTTATCAAAATCAGGTTCGTCATGTATACGATATATAAAAGTCTTTTTTTGTTTACCAATAAATGCAGCAACACTTCTATTCGCTAAAAGCATGAATTCCTCAATCAGTTTATTCGCTTGTTTGCTTTGTTTAAAAAACACCCCGACCGGTTCATTATTTTCATTCAAATGAAATTTAACCTCCTCTTTGTCAAAAGAGATCGCACCTGAATTCATACGCTGTGATCGAAATATAATTGCTAATTCATTTAGAGTTTGAATTGCATTAACTACTTCTTTATCAATAGAATAACTACCTGAAGGTCGTATAGAAATTTCTTCTGGTATAATTAAATCACCAGTAGTTATTATATATTCTGCTTCATGATAAGCAAAACGTTCGTTAGAATTAATAACGGTTCTACCAAACCACTCATTAACCACTTTAGCTTTAGATGTAAGTTCGAAAACAGCAGAAAAAGTATATTTTTCTTCATTAGGTCTTAGAGAACACGCTTTATTCGATAAAATTTCTGGAAGCATAGGAACAACCCTATCCACAAGATATACAGAAGTTGCTCGGTCAAAAGCTTCATCGTCGAGAATAGAACCTTCTTTTAAATAATGAGAAACATCTGCGATGTGTACTCCAATTTCAAAATTACCATTCTGTAATACTTTAAAGGATAACGCATCGTCAAAATCCTTAGCATCTGTAGGGTCTATGGTAAAAGTGAGAACATCTCTAAAATCTCTTCTTTTTCTTATTTCTTCCTCTTTAACAGAGGTGTCTATACCATCAGCATATTGCTGTAATTCTGGTTCGAAAAATAAAGGAAGTCCATACTCAGCAAGAATAGCATGAATTTCTGTTTGATGAACCCCTGTTTTACCAATATTTTTAATGATTCTAACTTCAGGAGCTTTATTTGTATTTCCCCAGTTTATTATTTCTACAATTACCTTATCATTGGTTTCAACCTTCTTAACTAAACTCTCTTTTACAAAAAAGTCAGTATGTATTTTAGAAGATAAAGGTCGAACAAATAAAAACTTAGGGTTCTGTTCAACAACACCAACAAAAGTACTTTGATTGCGTTCTATAATTTTTGTTACAACAGCCTCAGTTTTATTTCCTTTTTTAAAGCGTTTGTTTTCTTTGAATAATACTTTGTCTTTATGAAAAGCGCCTTTAAGGTTAGAATAATGAACAAATAAATCATCCTCGAATTGATTTGAAATAATGTATCCATTCCCAGAACTATTTAGATCAATAATCCCTTCATAAACTTCAGATGGATCTTTTTGTAATTGATACCGTCCAGTTACAGTTTCTTTAATTCTCTTTTCACTAACTAGTTTTTTTACACGCTTAAGTAATTCGTTGCGTGTATAAGTGTCTCTTAAATCTAAAGCAGAGGCGATCTGTTTAAAATTGTAAGCTTTATCAGGATTACGTTCTAAAAATTCAAACAGTATCTTAGTTAATCCAGTTCCCTTACTTTTTCTTTTTTTCTTCTTTTTAGACATCTAGTTAATAACCCTTCTTTTTTTATTTAATTCTTTTCGAAGATATGGGCTTTATTATTGTTTGTTAGTAGCTGCAATAATTATTTGATTAAAAAATTGATTTTATAACTTATCATAAGTTTTAAACTAACGACTTGAAATAAATCTTTTGAAAATCAATTATTTAGATTAGTTTTTAACACTTTTCTAGAGGTAGTTAACAATCATTTTTTAATTCTTTTAAAAGTATTTTAATGTTAATAACCTTCTCTCGAATATGAATTAGTAGTAAATAAATGAGAATAAATAAGTCTTGTTTACTACCTCAAAATATCGCATTACATTTATTACTTTAATAATCATAGTGATAGATATTAATATCTATTAACTACCTATCAACATTTAAAGTATTGTTCTTAACATGAAATTAGCTATCGGAAATGATCATGCAGGCTTTGATCTTAAGAAAAAAATAGTAAACCTACTTGAAGACCAAAATATAGAAGTTGTGAATTATGGCACTGATCAAAACAAATCAGTGGATTACCCTGATTTTGCTCATCCGGTAGGTAAATCAATACAAGAAAATAAAGTTGATTTAGCAATAGTTATTTGTGGTAGTGGTAATGGTGTAAATATGGTGGTCAATAAGTACGCTAAAGTTCGTTCGGCTTTATGTTGGAATACAGAATTAGCAGCATTAGCTAGAAGTCATAATAACGCTAATATATTAGCAATACCCGCCCGTTTTGTTTCAGAAGAAGTCGCTATTGAAATGGTAAATACTTTTTTAACAACTCCTTTTGAGGGTGGTAGACATCAAAATAGAGTAGAAAAGATTTAGAGATGGAGTTAAAATCTTTTGAAGAATTAGATAGTACAGAACTCTATGAAATATTAAAACTTAGGGCAGAGGTATTTGTTATTGAACAAGATTGTAATTATTTAGACCCTGATGGTCAAGATTACATTGCCTACCATATTTATGATAAAAAAGACGATCAAATCGTTTCTTATGCCCGCCTGTATGAATCAAAAGAATATTGTCATATTGGTAGGGTACTCACCTCTAAATCTGTTAGGAGAGAAGGTTATGGGATTAATCTGATGAATGAAGCAATTAAGCATTGTAAATCGCTGTATCCGAATAAAGATATTGTTATATCTGCACAAGAATACCTTTTAAAATTCTACGGAGATTTTGGATTTATAACTGAAGGAGAGCGTTATTTCGAAGATAATTTACCTCACTTTAAAATGAGAATCAAGCTCACTTAATCCTTTATTTAAAGCTGCAGTAATTTTATCGGTTTGTTCTAAATCAGAAGTAGCTAAATAACTAATAGCTAGGTGAATTGAATATTCTTTAAATCGTTCATGTTTTCTATAACCTTCTCTAAGTATTCGTTTTGCTCGATTTCGGTCAACAGCTTTTTTAAATAACCGTTTAGGAGCAGAAAATAAAACCTTAGAATCCAGTTTTGCGTTGATGATATAATGAAAACGCAACGGATAAGCCGTAAAACTCTTACCTTCTTTAAACAAGAGGGTAATTTGTTTTTCAGATTTTAACTTTACTTGTTTAGGGAGCTTGGTAGACATTATTTTCCTTATCAATATCTGCCATACGGCCTGTTGGGTCGATTTCTATTTTATCTATTTCAAGACCTTCTAAAGAGAAAGAATAAGAAGGTTTAGCCCAACTCCAATCTTCTAAAAGGATAACCTGGTCTGATTTCTTTTCACCACGCATTTCAGTCAGAGGGATATAATAGCTTAATTGATCGCCACTTTTAAGAGTTACAACAACATCTAAAGGCATTGGCATTAAACCGACTCTCTTTAAAGTTACCACAGTTGCTTGACCACTATTAGAAACCTCTTCTACAGCATAATCAATGGTGTTTGTGGTTTGTGTCCAATCTTGTAGGTACCAACCTAAATGCATACTACTTATTTTTTCAGCCGTTCTAATAATGTCTGTTGGGGTAGGGTGGGTGAATTTAAAGTCTGAGTAATATTTCTTTAATGTTTGAGCCAGCGCCTCTTCTCCAATAATATAACCTAGTTGAGACAGAAAAACAGAACCTTTAGAATACGCTCCAATACTGTAGGTATAATTGAAATTATATCGATCTGAATGAGTGGTTAAAGGTTGTTCATTACCTGATTTCACTAAACTATAGTAACCCCTGTAACTTGATAAGTAAGGTTGTTCGTTTTTACGATCCATAATCTCATTCATACACCAGCTTGATATATATGAAGTAAAACCTTCATCCATCCAAGCGTGTTTTCCTTCGTTGGTAGCTAGTACATGTTGAAACCATGAATGAGCTAATTCATGAACCATTACCCCAACCAGACTATTAAAACTTCTTTCACCTGTAATTAGTGTAGCCATTGCATACTCCATACCGCCATCACCACCTTGAATAACACTGTATTGTTTGTAAGGATAAGGGCCTATATGAGTATTGAAGTACTTCATTGCATCAGCGGTTTTTGGTTGTAATGCCTTCCAGTTTTCAGCTAGCTCTTCTTTGTTTTTATAGAAGAAATGTAGTGTTATACCATCTTCTGTGATTAATTGATCGTGAATATAGTCAGGGTCAGCCGCCCACATAAAATCGTGAACATTTGGCGCTACAAAATGCCAAGACAACTTCTTTTGTTTACGTTTTATTTTTGGTTCAACTTTACTATATCCATGACCGATTTCATCGGGATTTTGAAGATATCCACTTGCCGCAACTGTATAAGATTTATCGATATTTAGGGTTACATCAAAATCACCCCATACTCCGTGAAATTCTCTAGCGATATAAGGGTAAGCGTGCCACCCTTCAAAGTCATATTCCACCATTTTCGGATACCACTGACTCATAGATAAAGCAACCCCCTCCTTACTATTTCTTCCAGATCGACGAATCTGCAAAGGAACCTGCCCTTGAAAATCGAATTCTAATACGGTTTGATCTCCTGGTTTTAAAGGATCATTAAGATTGACAACCAAAACAGTTTCTTCTTCTTCTATTTCGAGCTTGTCACCTCCATTTTGAGTCATATTAGAAACGTGTAAATAACCTTCCTCATCTTCAGAAAGCTGAGCAATACGACTAAACCGAGTTTCATTGACCATTCTAGAGTCTGGGTCTACTATCGCTTGCAAGCGTTGATCCATATCGCTCCCTGGTTGAAACGCATTGAAATACAAGTGAAAAAAAACACGACCTAATGTGTCAGGGGAATTATTGGTATAAACGACTTTTGAGGTTCCTGTGTAGGTGTAATCTTCTACGCTTACATCTACACTCATTTTATAGTTTATTTCTTGTTGCCAGTATTCAGGATGTTTTTGGGCGGTAGAGGCGAAAAATGCAATACCGAAAAGAAATGTAAAAAAAGGTTTCATACTAATATCTTTTTTGAGCCAACCATAATGCATTATACAAATTTACAATACCCCCAGATTTGCTGAAGCTACCAAAAACGCTCACCTCTTCATTGTTTGGAGTCAATACACTTATGGGAAGTCTAATACTGCTATCCATGAGAATTTGCTTAAGAGCAGAACCACGGTGTTTTGGAAAATAGGCAGCGATCCATGCTGCCACTCCAGAGACCACCGGAGCAGCCATTGAAGTGCCCCCTTGAAATGCAAAACCACCGTTAGGCATACTGGAGTAAATATCCTCTCCTGGTGCAAACAAATCGACTTTTTCTTTCCCATAATTTGAAAAATCGGCAATCAACCCTTGGTTGAAATAAGGAGCGAGGGCCCCTACAGAGATAAAATTAGAAGCGATCTCCGTATTAAAATCGGGCTGGTCATCAGGATAGTTAGTGTTTTTAATGACATCTAAATCTTCTGACTCATTACCGGCTGCATGCACAACTAATACGCCTTTGCCTTCAGCATATATAACAGCCTCCTCAACCCATTTGCGATTGGGAGAAAATGATTTTCCAAAGCTACAATTAATGATTTTTGCGCCATTATCTGCCGCATATCGAATAGCCAACGCAACATCTTTATCATATTCATCACCTGCAGGTACGGCCCTTAAAACCATAAGCTTAGCAAAAGGGGCTATTTGAGAAACAATTCCAGCCACATGGGTGCCGTGAGACTCTTCGGTTGCACGGTTAACTACGTTCCCATCGCCGTAATCCGCATCAGTAATATCATAAGGGTCGTCCCCGACAACCGCCCTACCGTTGTAATCGACGTTGAGGTTGTAGTCTGACCGCTCAGTGTAATAGGTTACTCCCTCAAGAAGGTCTTTGAGTAATAAATCTGCACGATCCGTATACCTTAAAAATTGGAGAGCCAAGGCTTTCTGTTGTGCAACAAACGCAGAGGTGGGTGTAAAATCTCTAAGAGATTTAGAATCAAACTGATCGTCATTGAGCAGAATAGATAGTGTGTCAACGGCGGCTTGCGCTAATTTATAGATTCGTTTGTATTGTCTTTTGTTTTCCTCTGCTTTCGGCAACTCTTTTTCTAGAATGATACGCGCTCTTTTTAACTGGTCCTCAGCACCGACACCTTTTGATATCATTCTAACATACTCCATTTGTTCATAGTAACTTTCACCTAGAAAATTATAACCATGAACGTCATCTACGAACCCATTAGCATCGTCGTCGATGTTGTTGTCGGGGATTTCATCTTGGTTTATCCAGAGTTTATTATCGAAAATGGGGTGATTAATATCCACCCCCGAATCAACAATAGCTACAATAACTTCAGAAGGCTTACGACTCCCGACAACAGCCTTTGTTTTTTCAAAAGATATGCCAGGCAGGGTATCTGAGACGGGGTCTGAGAAAAACCAGCGTTTTTTTATTTCGTCGTTTAAGTTTTTACGCTCTGTTATTGATGACACCGCAACAGGAATTTCATCCGTAAAGATTCTTGTAGAAGAACAACTGACCCAAAGAGCTGATGATGTTAAGACAAAAAGGGCTCTCCAAAAGGATTTTTTCATGCTATTTAAAATATTCATTGAATCGAAAAGACTGATTTAAACGAATACCTTTCTCTGCATGTCTAAGAGAAATGAGTTCGTTATGAGCGTCATGTTCGAACAGCAAAAGATAGTCGTTTTTCAAGGCTTCTTCCAAGAAACTAGTCTTTTCTTTTAAGGTTATGAGCGGACGCATATCAAAGCTCATCACATAGGGAACAGGCAGGTGTCCTGCAGTGGGAATTAAGTCTCCTGTAAAGAAGATTTTTTTGTTTCGATAAGGTATAAGCGGAAGCACCTGTTTTTCTGTATGCCCATCGAAGTATCTAAGCTCAAAAGGAAACTTCGCGTCAGCATCGATAAAGCAGAGCTGTCCAGACTCCTTTAAAGGGATTAGATTTTCTTCTAAAAAAGAAGCTTTTTCTCTTAGGTTTGGGTTCATTGCCCAATCCCAGTGTTTTTTAGAGGTCCAATATTTTGCATTCTTAAAACGAGGGCTAAGTTTGCCTTCGGGCGTTCGCAACACAGCTCCTCCAACATGATCAAAATGTAGATGAGTAAGAAGAACGTCGGTAATTTGGTCAGGATGAAACCCTTTTTCAAGAATGCTTTTGTCAAGACGGTGATCTCCCCACAGCCCGTAGTGAGAAAAGAACTTTTTACTTTGCTTATCACCCATCCCGGTATCCACCAGAATTAACCGATTACCTGTTTCAACGAGCAAACACCGAGCAGCTAAATCGATTTGATTGTTGTCGTCTGCCGGATTGGTTCTTTGCCAAATGCTTTTGGGAACAACTCCAAACATAGCCCCTCCGTCTAGTTTGAAATTTCCCGATTCGATGATATGGAGTTGCATGCTAATGTTTCTATAAGTTCGCGTCCGAAATAAACCAAAGCCTTAACCTCTGTTGGGCTTAGTAATCGGTCTTTTTTAAGTATGAGAAGTTCATCTCCACTAGACTCTATGAGGTAAATAGGGCTGCTCTCGATCAAGAAAATAAGTTCTTTACTAAACAGTTTTCGGATTTTATCTGGCTGAGATCCACTCAGGTGAAACTTGCGATTAAAATAATGGTGACCCTCTACCATAAGATCTCCGTATCCTGCAATCGCATTTAAACGGTCTAACAAACCTTCTTTGTCTAAGACGAAGGAGGGAATGCTGCTTTCTAGCTTGATCGTAAGCACTGTTACTTTTGCAGATTCGCGCGCGATAAACTCCCCCTCGTTAAAAACGATGTCTTGTACCACTCCGTTTGAAACGGGATCAACAAGAGTATTATAAACCTGAACAATAGGCTTGGTTTCAAAAAAGAGAAACCGATATAAAGAGGGGTCTAATGGCTGATTTTTAGCAGCGTATTTCCACCCGTATTCTTTTGACATTTTAGACAGGTTTTCTTGTCTCCGACTAAATAACTTTTCTATAGAACCCAGCGCACTCTCTGTTGCCAGGCTTCTAACGGCAAACGGGTGAGAAGAGCTCGCCCCATGAAGATCGAGCCCAATAGTAGAAACGGTACCTCCTTTTTTCTCAAAAGAGGCGATATAGTTTTCAACGGTTTGCATAGCACTGTGGTCTACAAACTCACAAAGCGAAAAGTCGATAACAACGGTTTTTGTTGCTCCAATGGCGTCTAATTTTGACTTGAGCTTGAAGAGGTTTAAAAACGAACAAAAGTATTTAACACTTATATAGTAAGAACCGGTGTCTTTCTCTTTGAATGCGAGAACATTGGGTTGAAATAGGTGCAGCAAAAAGAGCAAAGGTTTTCTAGTAATGACAAAATGCGACAGCAAGGTGATTAGGGTGCCTAGAAAAATTCCCGTAATAATATTAGTGCTTAAAGTAATAAGCGAAGTTGCCACTAAAATAAGCAATTGTTCTTTCCCCACTTTTGCCGCTGCAACAAGCTTGAGAGGGTGTGCTAATTTGTATCCGGTATAGACCAAAATCGCTGCAAGCGCAGACAAGGGAACCCGGTTTAGAAGCTTACTAAAGAACAGAATAAACAACAGAAGAAAAATGCCGTGAAAGAAATTGGACGACCTGTTGCTTGCTTGTTGGGTAACATTTACTGAACTCCTAGAAATAACGGTTACCACGTTAAGCCCTCCTAGAAACCCACTGATTGCCGTAGCCACACCAAGCGCTCGAAGGTCTTTGTTTGCGTTAGACCTTCTTCTTTGAGGATCTAAATTGTCTACTGCCTTAATTGATAGAAGAGACTCAACACTACCGATTACTGCGATGGTAATGGCAATAGACCAAAGCCCCCACGAGTTTATTAATTCGAAGTTTGGGCGGTATATCATGCTTTGTACAGAGTCTGGAAGTTGAATAAAAAGATCTGATCGAATAGGGTTTGCTTCTCCTCGCAGTTGATAGTAATAACTATAGCCTACCGCCAAGAGAATCACCCACATGGGAGAAGGGATTTGTTGGTAATACCGATTGCGAATAGAGGAATTAAAAAGTAGGATAATCAAAGACACTATTCCGATCAATCCGGCCGCCGCGCTAGACGCCGACACAGGCACAGACTGAACAAACTCAGCAACAACATATGGAAGTTTGATTAATTTAATAAAGGGGTTTCCGCTTCCCGCTTCTAAACCAAGCATGATCGGAAATTGTTTAACAAGAAGACTTAGTCCAATAGCAGCCAGCATACCTTCAATTGCTGAGGCAGGAAAGAATTCGGCCAGCTTACCCATTCTAAGTATGCCCAACAAAGTGATGAGAATTCCTGCAAGAGCAATCGCCGCAAGGGTATGGGTGTAACCTAGAAAAAGATCGCCCTCGCCGAGGGTGGTTACCGCGGTTAACAAAACAACCACTAAGCTATATCCAGGACCAGAGATGGTAACGTAAGACCCTCCTAGGAGCGCCACAACAAGACCACCTACAACAGCAGAAACAATGCCTGCGGTCGCAGGCATTCCGCTGGCCACAGCCAGACTTAACCCTAAAGGCAGTGCAATCAACGAAACGACAAAACCAGCAAAAAGATTTCTTGGCAGAGACGATATGAATTGATTTCTTGTCATTTTGTTCTACAAATCAGCAAGTCTGATGGCAGATCAGACAAAATGAACTCAACATCTTGGGTTATGATTCGGCTTAAAACAGAGGTTTTTGCCGGAGCATCCATTACTAAGAGATCAGCCCTTGTCACTTCAGCATAATGACCAATAGAATACCCTCTTTTGCCAAAAATGGCTTGTTTTTGAACATTGATCGAGGAGGTAAGCGCCCTTGGAAGTTTATCGATGAGCTCTGTGACCCTTCGATCCTCCTCTGCTTCTAACACTCGCTTTCTTCGAAGATTTCGAAGAAGACTTCGATCATCATCAACACTTACTTTTACCGTTTTGTTGGCAATTTCTTCTACGATGGTGGCTTTGTTTGCGCCCAAACATTGAGCGGCATAGAAGCCCTCAAAAAGGGTGTTAGGCAAAGAGGGGGTTTTAAACCCACTAACAACAACATGTTTACAAGCTACGCGTTCTACAGCTGGCTTTATGAGTAGCAACACAGAACACTTAACAGATCGGGTTAATTTACGAGCTACAGAGCCCACATAAAACCGAAAGAGCGACTCGTGTTGCATGGCCCCCAACACCAAAAGATCAATAGATAAATCTTTAGTAGAATTTAAAAGCGTAGTATAAGGATCACCGGGGATCCAGTGGAGTTCTTGAACTCTCGATGGAGCAGAAGTTGCGGCAACAATTGAATCTATCTTTCTCTGCTTTTCTTCGGTTTTTTCGCCCACATGCAGCAGAATAAGCTCAGAACCAAAAAACTCAGTGAGTCGCACCACTTCATGTAAATTACTTTCAAGGCTTGGCGAAAACGCGAACCCGAAGAGCATTCGTTTAAAAGGGTTGTGCTGGTGTAAGCTTTGATTCATAGCCCAGGTTTATAGGCTTAGAAGATACTAAATTCTATACTTAGTCATTTAGTTTTAACACCGCCATGAAAGCCTGCTGTGGAATTTCAACATTCCCTATTTGACGCATACGCTTCTTTCCTTTTTTCTGTTTTTCAAGAAGTTTGCGTTTACGAGAAATATCACCACCATAACACTTGGCAGTCACGTCTTTACGCAACGCCTTGATAGTTTCTCTAGAGATGATTTTTGCCCCAATAGCTGCTTGAATCGGAATATCGAATTGTTGCCTCGGAATAAGCTCTTTTAGTTTTTCGCACATCTTTTTTCCAATAGTTTGTGCATTATCAAAGTGAACAAGCGCAGATAAAGCGTCAACAGACTGAGCGTTTAAAAGAATATCTACACGAACTAACTTTGACTCTCGCATTCCGATCGGACTATAATCGAAAGAGGCATACCCTTTGGAAATCGTTTTAAGGCGATCGTAAAAATCAAAGACGATTTCGGCTAGCGGCATATCAAAATTAAGCTCAACTCGCTCAGGGGTGAGGTAGGTTTGGTTCGTGATATTCCCTCGTTTTTCGATACAAAGTGACATCACATTACCCACAAAGTCTGACTTGGTGATTATAGAAGCCTTGATATAAGGTTCTTCTACTCGATCCAGCCCCGAGGGGTCAGGAAGATCAGACGGATTGTTTACGATAATGGGTTGATCAGGGCTTTTCTTATTGAAAGCGTGATAACTTACGTTAGGCACCGTAGTGATAACCGTCATATCAAACTCTCGTTCTAAGCGTTCTTGAATGATTTCCATGTGAAGCATTCCTAGGAACCCGCATCGAAAACCAAAACCAAGCGCGGCAGAGCTTTCTGGAGAAAAAACGAGCGAGGCGTCGTTTAATTGAAGCTTTTCCATCGAGGCCCGGAGTTCTTCATAATCTTCGGTGTCTACTGGATAAATACCTGCAAAAACCATCGGCTTTACCTCTTCAAACCCTTCAATTGCCGAGGCAGACTTTCTGTCTGTCAAAGTAATCGTGTCACCAACCTTTACCTCTCTTGCATCTTTAATTCCTGTAATAAGGTAGCCAACATCACCTGTGTGAATTTCTTTTTTTGGCTCTTGTTTTAATCGAAGCGTTCCTATTTCGTCTGCGAAGTAGTTTTTGCCCGTGGCCATAAACGTGATGCGGTCTCCTTTTTTGATCGAGCCATTGAGAATTCTAAAGTAGGTTTCAACACCTCTAAACGGGTTGTAAACTGAATCGAAAACAAGAGCTTGTAGCGGCTCTTCAGAACTGCCTTTAGGAGCGGGAACTCGTTCGATTATTGCTTTAAGAATTTCCGCTATTCCCAACCCAGTTTTTGCACTGGCAGGGATTACTTCTGAAGCGTCACAACCAAGTAAGTTCACAATATCGTCTGTTACTTCCTCAGGATTAGCGCTTGGCAGGTCGATTTTGTTTAAGACAGGAACGATTTCAAGATCGTTTTCAAGCGCCAGGTATAAATTTGAAATGGTTTGTGCTTGAATGCTTTGTGCAGCATCAACAATAAGTAACGCCCCCTCACACGCCGCTATCGATCGCGACACCTCGTAAGAGAAATCTACATGACCAGGAGTATCGATAAGGTTTAAAATGTACTCCTCACCTTGGTAGGTGTAATTCATTTGAATCGCATGGCTTTTGATGGTAATACCGCGTTCTCGTTCAAGATCCATATTGTCGAGAAGCTGATCTTGCTTTTCTCTGTCTGTTACAGAACCAGTAAAGTCTAGTAGTCGATCTGCCAGGGTGCTTTTTCCGTGGTCGATATGCGCAATGATGCAAAAATTACGAATGTTTTTCATAGCCGATTCCTAACTGCAGAGAATGATTTGCAGGCAAGCAAAGATAATCCATTATTTTTGCTACAGAATTGTATGATTTGGCGAAAATCGCAGACATAAACTTACCTGAGTTCCCACTGCTTCTTGCACCGATGGAAGACGTGAGCGACCCTCCATTTAGGGCCCTATGTAAAGAGCAGGGCGCAGATGTTGTTTATACCGAATTTATTTCTTCTGAGGGCCTTATTCGTGACGCGGCAAAATCGGTGATCAAGCTTGACATATATGAAAAGGAGCGTCCCGTTGGAATTCAGATTTTCGGCGCTGAATTAGACGCTATGCTTGAAGCAGTAGACATTGTTGAGCGTTCTAATCCTGACATTATTGACATTAATTTCGGATGCCCTGTTAAAAAAGTGGTATGTAAAAATGCTGGAGCTGGCATTTTACGAGACATTCCACGAATGGTCAAGTTAACTAGCGAGATTGTTAAAAGAACAAAACTTCCGGTAACGGTAAAGACACGCTTAGGCTGGGACAGTGATTCAATAAAGATTGTTGAGGTAGCAGAACGCCTTCAAGACGTAGGGATCAAGGCTATTTCAATTCACGGAAGAACGCGAGTACAGATGTATAAAGGTCTTGCAGATTGGGGGCCCATAGCCGAGGTTAAGAATAATCCAAGAATGCTTATACCTGTTTTTGGCAACGGCGACGTCAATACACCAGAAGCAGCAATTAAAATGCGTGATAAATTTGGATTAGACGGAGCAATGATAGGCCGAGCAAGTATTGGATACCCCTGGTTCTTTAGAGAGGTAAAACACTTTATGCAGACAGGAAATCGTCTAGCCCCTCCCACCATGCAAGAACGCGTTGAGGCTGCTCGAAGACACTTAAGCATGTCTATTGATTGGAAAGGAGAAAGGCTTGCGGTTTATGAAACGCGGAGACATTACACCAATTACTTTAAGGGTATCCCAAACTTCAAACCACTTCGCATGAATCTTGTTAGTGCAGAAACTTCAAGCGAGGTTTTTGAAACACTAGAAAGAGCTGAAAAGGAGTTTGCAAGCTTTGATTTTTCTACGATTTCATAGCCTTTGATACTTCAGGCAGCTTTCTAGAAGAAATTAAAGAGGCGATAAACCCGAAAAACAGCAAGGTGGCAAGCACAATAGTTAAATTACTCGTGCTAAGTACTACTGGGTAAGATAAATCGCTCGAAAGCTTAATCCACTCAAATTTGCTTTGCCCCAGCACTAGAACAATTCCAAGGCCGATCCCGATAACAGCACCGAAACCACTTAACGCAGTACCTAAAAAGAGAAAGATGTTTTTAATCTCGTTCGTAGTAAGACCAATTTGTCTAAAGGTTGAGAAGCTGCTGCTTTTGTCAGCCATAACCAATCGAATAGAACCTACTAAGCTGAATAAAGCCAGAACAAGCACAAGGGAAAAGATCAAATAGGTGGCCCAATACTCTGTGTTTAATAGTTTAAACAGGGATTGGTTTTGTTCTTTTCTGTCCTGTATTTTAAACGCCCCACCAATCAAATTTTTTAAATCAGAACGAATCTCTTTTTTTGACAGAAACGACTCTCTTATATCAATAGAGGTAAAGCTGCCGTTGGCATGTCCGCCTAAATAGAGAAGGTCTTCGTAGTCGGCGATTCCAAGTATCGGATCCTCATTTTCTTCGAGGAAAACACCTTTTATCGTGAGAAATTTTTCCCTAACCTCATTTGCGTCGAGCCTAAGCCTGACAGCCCGTTCTCCTGGCACTAAGCTTCCTGCGCTTATCATCGCATTATAGCTCCCGCCTCCTAATTCGTAATACGAATTAGAACTGAGGAGCATTTCGCCTCGAGAAAACCGATTTGATCCGTATAACACAAGCACTGAGTCAGCGCGGCCTGGGCGATAAGCAACAAGATTACCAGCCACGACACGCTCACCCTTTTGAATAAGGCCCACAACCGACAATTGTGAGATAACTACAGAACCCGTCTTTTTCTCCCACTTTTGAAGCCCTATTGAATCAACGATAAAAACTCCTTGGCCTTCGGGCTTAATCCTAAAGGCTGGAGAATTTTCATAAGCATACGAGACGCTTAGGTCTCTGAGCCCTTCAAATGCAGAGAGCACCACAGTCAAAGCCGCTGAAGCCATGACGACGACAAGAAGGCTTAGATAGCTAACAAGGTTTACTAGAGACTGGTTGCTTTTCGAAAGCAAATACCTCCAGGCGATATAAATTGAGGTTTTCACTTTTTTTGACGACGGTCGAGTAGGCTGCGGTCTTCAATAGGGTTTTCTATCCCTTTTAACGAACGCTCTATTGCCTCTACTTTTTTCGAAGATTCATCTTTGAAAAACAAGAGCTCAGGAACTCGACGCATTTGATTGCGAGCTCGACTAGCAAGTTCATGGCGAATCAAGGGGGCATTAGACCGTACACCCTCAAAAAGCTCATCGCTTTTTTCTTCGGGAAAAAAACTTAAATATACTTTTGCAATCATCAAATCAACAGTTACTGCAACAGCTGTAACTGATATAAGTAGACCAGAAATACCAGAGTCTTTCGCTGCTTTCTGAAGAATATCTGCCAGATCGCGCTGCAATAATGCTCCAATTTTTCGTTGTCTTTCACTTTCCATAAAACAAAAATAGCGAATATCTTTGGCCATAACGATTCGCTTTGATTTTAGGCTTGGAACACCCAAAAATTAACTGTAATTTTGGCGCCCACCTTTAGGTCCTATAGCTCAGTTGGTTAGAGTAGCTGACTCATAATCAGTTGGTCCCTGGTTCGAGCCCAGGTGGGACCACCCTTAAACCCTCTAAGTCCTTGACTATGAGGGTTTTTGTTTTTAATGATTTAATTATCGAACCAATTATCGAACCAAAATATTTAATTTTGAAAGGGAATGAACAGAAAATACTCCTATTACATAGTTTTTGGACTTTCATTTTTAACATTCGGATTGGTTCAAGATTACATCAGACCAAATTATGAAGGAGGAAATGACCTAATAATTTATTTTCTTGGAGTAATTCCTAACTTCCTTCCAGGTATTGGTCTACCTAGTTTGTTTTATGTAACTATTCCAGAGATT
>JAAZVG010000111.1 GCA_018623655.1 Flavobacteriaceae bacterium | reverse complement strand
GAAGCAGAACCTTCGTATCTCAAAGATCTCAGTCGTGAAACGCATCAAAAGGTTATCCAACCGAGAATGATCTCAGGTCATTACCAAGGCAGACTCCTCTCTTTTTTAAGCAATTTAGTTCGCCCCAATCGTATCCTTGAATTGGGCACTTATACTGGATACTCCGCACTTTGCTTAGCTGAAGGATTGAGTGAGAGAGGAACAATCACCACTATTGAGGTGAATGAAGAACTAGCCTGGCTACAACAAAAGTATTGGAAATTGAGCCCTTATCACAAGAAAATCAGACCAATTGTCGGTGATGCGTTAGAGGTAATACCGTCTTTGCAAGATAAATATGATTTAGTGTTTATTGACGCTAAAAAAGCAGATTACAATAAGTACTTAGAAACGGTTATCCCAAAATTAAACAAGGGGTGCCTGATTCTGTCAGATAATATACTATGGAGTGGAAAAGTAGTAGAACCGCTTCAAAAGGGAGACAAAGCCACAGAAGCACTCTTAAAGTATAATCAAAGATTAACAGAAGACAATCGTTTTGAACACCTTATATTGCCGGTGCGAGACGGGTTAAGTGTAGCTAGATATATAGCTTACTGACGCTTTATCGTACCCGTAACTTCTTCTACCGACTTTTTAACCTGATCGGCACTTTCTTTAAGGTCTTCAGCTATGGAGGTATCTATACCACTTTTATCAGCAGACTTTTGTATTTCTCGCTTAACGTCATCGGCTGCATCTTTTAACTGACGCATTCCCTTAGCCATACCACGCACAATTTCGGGTAGACGATCAGTGCCAAAAATGATTACCACCATAAAAAGGATGAAGAATATCTCTGCGCCGCTAATAAAGAGAAAATGCATGGATACAAATATAAAAAAACCCGCAGCGGTTTTACTGCGGGTTTAGAATTTTGAGAAAAAGAAACTATCCCTTGATTTGAGCTTTTAATGCATCAAACTCAGAGCCTTCCTCTTTTTTCGGCCAAGAGTTGTTTGTGGTATCAATATCAGCAGTTTCGGCCTTAGGATCAACGATAATAGCAGTAAGTTTCTTGTCTGACGAAACTACACGTCTAACCTGAGCATCGTTCTTTCTCCAGATTTCAGGTGGATAAGTTACTGTTTCAGTACTGCCGTCTTCATAGGTATATTCAACTATCAGTGGCATTGGAATACCTCCTGGCTTTTCAAAAGAAATCTCATAGAAATACTTTGGTTCTTTAACTTCAGCACGCTCGGCTTCTGTCATATTATCCATCATAAATTCCTTGAGGGTAGATGAATTCTCAGAAGGTGCAGCCGCTGTTAGGTTCGGATCAACATTTTCAGCATTTAGATCGGCTAAATAAACTAGCGGCGGAAGGTCAGCCTCAGTAAGGCCATTTGCAGCCATGTACTCTTTCATTTCTGGAGTAGGTTCATTTGATACATAATAGCTCTTTACCTCTCCAACTCCAATATCGACATAATCTGTGGTGTAGAACCAAGATCTCCAGAACCAATCTAAATCGACCGCAGAAGCATCTTCCATCGTTCTAAAGAAATCTTCTGGTGTTGGGTGCTTGAACATCCATCTTTGAGCATAGGTTTTGAATGCATGGTCGAAAAGTTCTCTCCCCATTATAGTCTCGCGTAAAATATTCAGAGCAGTAGCTGGTTTGGCGTATGCGTTAGGCCCTAGTTGATAAACATTTTCAGGATTAGCCATAATTGGTGAGATGTAGCTTTGATCACCAGCCATGTAAGGAACAATTGCTGATGGTGCACCGCGGCGCGAAGGATATTTATCTAATCCCTCGATAGCAGCAGGATAAGCCTCTCCGAATTCTTGCTCGGCAAGGTATTGCATAAAGGTATCTAGACCTTCGTCCATCCATCCCCACTGACGTTCGTCAGAATTCACAATCATAGGAAAGAAGTTATGACCAACCTCGTGGATAATTACACTCATCATACCAAATTTGGTTCTATCAGAATAAGTACCGTCTTTATTCGGACGTCCGTAGTTCCAACAAATCATAGGGTACTCCATTCCTTGATTCTTTGCATGAACAGAGATTGCCTTGTGATAAGGATAGTCGAAAGTGTATTTCGAATATGATTTGAGCGTAGAAGCAACAGCAAGAGTCGACCATTCCTCCCATAATGGATTTCCTTCTTTTGGATAAAGAGAAACCGCCATAACATCTCTGTTGCCAATTTTTACCGCCATCATATCCCAAATGAATTTACGAGAAGTCGCAAATCCATAGTCTCGCACATTTCTAGCGATAAATTTCCAAGTCTTGGTTTTTTCAGCAAACCCTTTTTCAGCTGACTCTGCCTCTTCTTGAGTAACAATCATTACCGGTTGGTTATATGACTTTTTAGCCTGCTCATATCGCTTCATCATCTCCTTAGAGAATACCTGCTTTCTATTTTGTAATTCACCTGTGGCATCCAATACATGATCTTCAGGAACCGTAATATTTACTTCGTAATCTCCGAAGGGAAGTGCGAATTCACCACTACCCCAAAATTGATGGTTTTGCCAACCTTCAACGTCACTGTAAACCGCCATTCTTGGGAAAAATTGAGCGATTACGTAGGCGCGGTTGCCATCCTCAGCAAAATACTCGTATCCCGATCTCGCTCTATTAATAGTATGATCAGGTATGTTGTACCACCACTTAATACTGAAACTGTAGCTCTGACCACTAAGTAGCGGTGAGGCCAAATCAACACGCATCATAGTCTGGTTAATAGTGTAAGGTAAATCACCTCTATTGTCTTTTACAGACTGAATATTAAATCCGCCATCAAAAGGCTCTCCCATAAAGGATTGGGCAAAGTTACCCGCAGTGTACGCAAGGTTTACCCCACCACCATTTCTTAATGGAGATTTCGAATCTTTGGCGCGAACATTCTGATCTAATTGCACCCATAAGAATTCTAAATTATCAGGAGAATTATTGGTGTAGGTGATTGTTTCTTCCCCATAAATTCTCGCATTTTCGTCATCTAAGGTAATGTCCATTTTATAGTCCGCACGTTGCTGATAATAATCGGGGCCAGGAGCACCGCTAGCCGAACGATAGGTATTTGGAGTAGAAAATTCCTCGTATAACTGCTTAAATCGATTGTTATTGTAATGTCCAGGCTCACGCTCAGGAGCCTCTTCTTGTGCCGCCAATGGAATTGTAAAAACCAAGGCAAGTACTGAGAACAGATAAACTAACTTTTTCATTAAATTAAATTTTAGGAGGGTGAAGTTAGCCCTTTTCTAAAGCCTAAACAAAGAATTTTAGAGCCTCACAACAAAGAAGGGGCGGTCTTTGGTCAACACTTCGCTTTGCTTTCTTTTATTCATGCGAAAGTGAACCAAATTTTGCTGTTCAGAATACCTATCGGTAATCAAAGTGTTGATTACTTTAATTTCAAGATTATCGCTTGAAATAAGGCTGAACTCCGAAAGTAAAACGATCTGATCATTTTGAAAAGTGAAGCCCACAAAATCAAACTCAAGGGGCTTATTATTGATCTCAACAACAAGTTTTTGCTCCACATAGCGACTTATATAATAAGTTGCCTTTGGATCTTCATCCTCGGTGCCTAAAGCCAGTTGAACATCGTAACGCTGTTTTAAAGTCTCTTCTAAATCATCTATAAATACCCTACTTATCGCAGTAACGCGACTCTTATCCACTTCATACTCCATTTGTGTGACGCTTAAATAGAATTTATGATCCGTTGAATACGAAGTCGAGACGGGTAAAAGCATAAAAAGAAAAAGTATCCAAGATTTCATTAAAGCGAATTGAATTGCAGTGATTTAGATTTTAAAAACTCATAAAATAGAATTTCATCTTTTTTTTCGAGAGTACTAGTAAATAAAGAATCTGCCTCGCAGAAATATAGGAAACGCCTGATATCCTCTTTCTTAATACCCAGCTGATCTTCAAAAAGTAATTGCTCATAACGCTTAATAATCAAATCTAATGTGCGGTTTTTACGCTCAAGTCGAACTTGATTCTTGAGCTCTTTGGTTCTTCCAGTGAGGGCGTTAAGTAATGGGTTTAGAGGTATTAACCCACCGCCCGTGGTTGCTTCATAAAGCATTCGTTCATTTTTGGTAGGTATGTAAATATTGGCGTTAGGTAAACCTAAAGAAGAAGCTGTAGGTGGACCTTCAGTGGCTAGGGAATCTAAATCTGTTGACAACCTTCCGCTTAAATCATAAGGTTGAAGAGTAACCCCTTTTAGTTCATTGACAAATGTCTCCATCGGTATTTCGATATTCGTTACACCACTGAACGATTCGTCGTAAACAACACGCTTTGTTTTGAATTGAACAGCTGACAGAACTAAAGTATCTCCTAAAGCCACTTGAATTCTAAAATTTCCTCTAGAATCAGTGACCGTCGCCAAACCAGAACGCAAATTTTGAACAGTGATAGACTCGATGTCCTCTGAAACCGCTCTAATCTTACCATTTATCCATCGAGACTGTTGCAGAGATTGAGCATAAGTTGAGGTACTGAGTATTAATACTAATAATAGAGGATATCTCAACGGTTCTGCTGTTTGAAGGTTGCCGCACTATTTACTAAAAATTCAATGAGTTCAAATTCATTTTCCTTACGGAGAAGATCTCGAGCAGGTATGGTTTCATCGCAAAATGCAAGAAATAGTTCAATCTCGGCTTGTTCAAGCCCGAGATCAGAAATAAAAAATTCATCTTCATAAACCGTTCGAAGGGCTTTTGAAAGTGAAACCGAAGGCTTTTCAGGGTCTGTGCTAAATAGTAAGTTTTTAAGAAGTTTATACATGGCCACAAAGTTGAGTCCATCCCGCATCCCAGTGACCGATTGAGACAATGCACTATTCTGCACCGGAGTAGCGCGATCAATTCCATAGTCGTAGCCCTTAAATTCTTCATTCTTCAATTCAATAAATTTTTGTTGATTTTCGGGCCCAACAACAACTTCATCTAATTCATTAACGCGTTCTGTTACCTCCACCACTAAGCGATTATTCTTTATGATATCAGTCGTGATTTTCACTACCTCTAGTTGATAGTTAACCGCCTTAAAGACCAACTCATCACCTACAGCAACATAAATTTCAAATGCACCGTTTTGGTCTGTGATTGTACTCAAATCACGGGTAGAATTAACGACTGCTTCGTCCTGTACAAAACTATTTCTATAAAGCACCTGTCCTCTTAACAGGTGTAGTTCAGATGACTTCGACTGTTGAGCACAAAGCAATCCAAAACTAAAAAAGAGGCCAAAAAAGAATTTTATCCGCATGCTAACTACTGTAAAGTT
>JAAZVG010000110.1 GCA_018623655.1 Flavobacteriaceae bacterium | reverse complement strand
CCAAAGCTTATATTGAACAATTCGACTCTAAACGCACCTTGTTGGTAGTTCATCGCTTTTTTGGCGTGTCTTATGTACAAGAATTTATTGACAATAATCCCGAGCTGTTGTCGAAAACCGACAGTTATATGCTTACAGAATCTGATTACATAAAAGCTTATCAATCAAAAGACTGGTCTTTATTTTCAGACAAACAGGTGTTAAAATGAAAGATAATCGATTTCGTTCAGCGATGAAATATAGCGGAATTGCTATTCAAATGGCGTTAACAATTATTCTTTTTAATTTTTTTGGAGAAAAACTTGATTTACATTTTGGGAAAGAATGGATAGGTCAGTTAGCCACTATGTTTGGGGTGTTTATTGCAATGGCTTCAATCATTGTTCAGGTAATAAAAGAAAAGTGATGACTAAAGGAGTTTTAAAACGCATAGGCATCCCGCTTTTCTTGGGAGTACTTCATTTTCTTTTTAGCAGCGAATTAACGCGATCTTTTTACCTTTTTTTTGGCGGAATGATTATTCTGGGCACACTAATAGTCATGGGACTGGTTGTATTTGGAAAAACGGATTATCTAGGGGCTAGTTATTTTGGGTTTTTTGGCCTAAAACTTACGCTTTTTGTGATCATATACTATCAACAGCTAGAGGGGCTGTCGAACAAGAATAATCTCGAGCGAATGGAGCTTTTAACCCCTCTTGTTCTGTCACTTTTTATTGAGGCGCTAGGGCTATCTTCGATTTTGTTAGATAAGGAACAAGACAAACCAAATAAAAATAATTGACAAGGGCTGAATACTAGCTAAGAATACTTACCTTTGCCACGATTTTGAAAATTTTAGTGAAAGAAATGATTCGCATGACCGTAGGTAAATCAGCTAAAAAGAAGATATTTAGTGTTTTAGGCTTATTTATTTTTTGTGTGGCTTCTGCATCTGGAGAGCCCTTAAAATCGGACGGAGAATCAAATGATGACGGAGCGATAACCAGCGAGACTCAAATTAACGAGTATATTCTTCATCACATCAAAGACGCTCACGACTTTCATCTATTTTCATATAACGATTCAGAAGGTCACCGTAGACACGTAGGCTTTCCGCTTCCTGTTATCGTCTATACCTCAAAGGGAATAAAGACCTTTATGTCTTCTGAATTTCATCATGACGATTCAGGCCATCATGTGGTTGAAAAAGACGGGGTAGCACTAGTTAAGTATCATGAAAAGATTTACGAGCTAGATCAAGGAGCTCACGGAGTTGAATTTGATGAAGCACACCACCCAACCAACGCTCATGCTGTATTAGACCTTTCTATTACAAAAAGCGTTTTTGGAATGTTATTCGTTTTCACCCTATTGATCTTCTGGTTTAGAAGACTTGCGCTGCAATACAGAAAAAATAGCATACCTAAGGGATTTTCTAGGATTTTAGAGCCGCTTGTGATTTATGTTAGGGATGAAATCGCAAAACCTAATATTGGAGAGAAGCAATACAGAAAGTTTATCGGCTTTTTAATGACGGTTTTCTTTTTTATATGGACGTCAAACCTCTTAGGCTTAATGCCTTTCGGCTTTAATATTACTGGGCAGATTGCAGTGACCTTTTCGCTAGCGTTGTTCACGTACATTATTACTCATTTTAGCGCAAAAAAAGATTATTGGAAGCATATCTTTTGGATGCCTGGAGTCCCAATCCCTATGAAAATTATTTTGGCTCCAATCGAACTGTTAGGAACCCTGACTAAACCATTCGCGCTAATGGTGCGTTTGTTTGCAAACATTTCAGCAGGACACATCGTGGTCATGAGCATTATAGCCATCGGCATTACATTGAGAAACACTATGGGAGTGATTGGCGCCAGCGCGCTGTCTTTTGCGCTATCACTTTTTATAACCACAATAGAACTGTTAGTAGCTTTTCTACAAGCTTATATCTTTACGATGCTTTCTGCGTTGTTCATCGGTATGGCTGTAGAAGAACATGAACACCATTAATTTGTATTTATTTCGTTTAACATAAAATTTAAATCATGACAATTCCAAATTTAGTAGGTGCCGGATTAATTGTAATAGGTGCTGGTATTGGTTTAGGCCAAATCGGAGGTAAAGCTATGGAGGGTATTGCACGCAATCCAGAAGCGACTTCTAAAATCCAGACAAATATGATTATTATCGCGGCTTTATTAGAAGGGCTAGCGTTTGCAGCGATCTTCTTAGGAAAGTAATAATGAATCTATACAAACAGGGACGGTTGGTTCCTGTTTGGATTCATTTATTGTCATTAAACAGAACGTATGGATCAATTATTAAACGATTTTTCTCCGGGCTTATTCATTATACAAAGCGTATTAATGTTAGTTGTCATCTTTTTGATGATCAAATTTGCTTGGAAACCTATCATTTCTGCTCTTGATGAAAGAGAGGAGGGGATTAAGAACGCTCTTGAATCTGCTGAAAAGGCGAAGCAAGAAATAGAAAGTATTTCATCATCGAACGAGGAACTCCTGCGTCAGGCAAGAGAGGAGCGAGACGCGATGCTTAAAGAAGCTCGCGAGATGAAGGCTAAAATGATTGCAGAGGCAGAGAGTAATGCAGAAGCTGAAGCAGCAAAAATTATTGCCAGCGCGAAAGAAGCGATTGAAGTTGAAAAGAAAGAGGCCCTGGCCGAATTAAAGGCAGAAGTAGCTCAACTCTCGATTTCGGTTGCTGAAAAATTACTGAAGGAAGAACTTTCTGACGCTAAAAAAGACGCGTCATTTGTAAATGGTTTACTTGGAGAGGTAAACTTAAAATAACCTATGAAACACTCGAGAGCCTCATTGCGATACGCAAAAGCTTTGTATGCTGCAGCATCTGAAAAGAATGCTGTAGAAGCCGTACATAGAGATCTTGCATCTATAGAACTAACGTTGTCACAAAACAACGATTTAGTTGCCGTGCTTGAATCACCAACCGCGAGTAGCAGAGTTAAAAGAGCGTATCTCGATCAAATTTTCACCGAACTCAGCCCGTTGACAAGCGGTTTGCTTAATGCTCTAGTAATTAACGAGCGTTTAGAATTGTTACAGGACGTAATTGAGCGCTATGCAGAAAAGCACAACGAAGGTCGCGGGGCTGTAGTAGCTACATTGAAAAGTAGCACAGCTACCTCTGAAGTTTTTGACAATGAAATCATTTCAAGGATCAAGGCTTCGGGCTATAATGAGGTAGTTCTTGAAAAACAAATTGTACCTGAGCTTATCGGGGGCTTTGTTCTAAGAATTAATGACCTGCAATTTGATGCAAGTCTTTCAAAACAACTGAATCGATTAAAAAGAGAATTTTCTAATAGTCTATAACGATGGCAGAAGTAAAAGCAGCTGAAGTTTCAGCAATCTTAAAAAAGCAAATTGAAGGATTCGATGCTAGCGCTACCCTAGATGAGGTAGGAACTGTGCTTGCAGTAGGAGATGGTATCGCACGTATTTATGGTCTTTCTAATGCTCAATACGGAGAACTTGTGGAGTTCGAAGGAGGAATGCAAGGGATTGTACTTAACCTCGAAGAAGATAACGTAGGTATTGTACTACTTGGCCCATCTAAGGAAATTACTGAAGGCGCTACCGTGAAGAGAACACAACGTATTGCCTCTATCAATGTGGGAGAAGGCGTAGTCGGCCGTGTTCTTAATACTCTTGGAGAGCCAATTGACGGAAAAGGAGCTATCGAAGGAGAAACTTTCGAAATGCCACTAGAGCGCAAAGCGCCAGGTGTAATTTTTAGACAACCAGTAAACGAACCACTTCAAACAGGGGTAAAGGCTATCGACGCAATGATTCCCGTTGGTAGAGGTCAGCGCGAGCTTGTTATTGGTGACCGTCAAACAGGAAAAACAACCGTTTGTATCGATACGATTCTTAATCAAAAAGAATTTTACGATGCAGGTGAACCAGTATATTGTATTTACGTAGCTGTTGGTCAAAAAGCCTCTACAGTAGCGGCTATTGCCAAAACGCTTGAAGATAAAGGAGCTTTAGCCTACACCACTATTGTTGCAGCAAATGCATCAGACCCTGCACCCATGCAGGTTTATGCTCCTTTTGCTGGTGCAGCAATTGGCGAGTATTTTAGAGATACTGGTCGTCCAGCACTTATTGTTTATGACGATCTTTCAAAGCAGGCAGTAGCTTATCGTGAGGTTTCACTTCTTCTGCGTCGTCCACCGGGACGTGAGGCTTACCCAGGAGATGTATTCTACCTTCACTCAAGATTACTTGAGCGTTCTGCTAAAGTTATCGCAGATGATGCTATCGCTAAAACAATGAATGATCTTCCAGAGTCTCTGAAGGATAAAGTAAAAGGGGGCGGGTCGTTAACAGCACTGCCAATTATCGAAACACAGGCAGGTGACGTTTCGGCTTATATTCCAACTAACGTGATTTCGATTACCGACGGTCAGATTTTCCTAGAGCAAGACTTGTTCAATCAAGGGGTTCGTCCTGCGATTAATGTAGGTATTTCTGTGTCGCGAGTAGGAGGTTCTGCTCAAATCAAATCGATGAAGAAGGTTGCAGGTACATTGAAGCTAGATCAGGCACAATTTAGAGAATTAGAGGCCTTTGCGAAATTTGGATCTGACCTTGATGCGGCCACTCTTAATGTAATTGAAAAAGGTCGTCGCAATGTTGAAATCCTTAAGCAAGCACAGAACGATCCTTATACGGTAGAAGATCAGGTTGCTATAATCTATGCAGGGTCAAAAAACCTACTTAAAGATGTTCCGGTAACAGGAGTTAAAGCTTTTGAGAAGGACTATATTGAAACGCTCAGAATGAGCCACCAAGAGATTCTTTCAAGCTTGAAAGCCGGAAAACTAACAGATGAAGCAATTACAGTACTAACCGAGGTAGCTGCTGAAGTAACTAAACGACACCAAGCATAAGAAGGGCTTTATGGCTAACTTAAAGGAAATACGTAACAGAATATCGTCGGTTTCTTCAACCATGCAGATTACCAGTGCTATGAAAATGGTTTCTGCAGCAAAGCTGAAGAAAGCTCAAGATGCTATTGTTGCCATGCGCCCCTACGCTGATAAACTTTCTTTTTTATTGGCCGGTTTAGGACAAAATTTCGAAGAAGGTACAGATAACGTATATGCTGAAAAGCGAGCCACCAAAAAGGTGCTTCTAGTGGCTATTAGTTCCAACCGAGGGCTTTGTGGGGCTTTTAATACCAACGTTATTAAAGCGGTTAAAGCGGCATCTGAGTCTTACGGTAAAGAGGTATTGGTAGAAATTCTAACTATCGGAAAGAAAGCGGCAGACGGCCTTAAAGGAGCTAATAGAGCTGGAGACCATAGCTCAATCTTTGATGATCTAACTTTTGAT
>JAAZVG010000016.1 GCA_018623655.1 Flavobacteriaceae bacterium | reverse complement strand
TGGTATATGCCTAGAGGTAATAAAAAGGAGGGAAGTCGAAAAGAGATATTCTTTGGCGGGTTTAATGAGCTTAAAAAGGTCGGACGAGAAATTAAAGGACTCGGATTCTTAAAAAAATACCTAGCCGCTTTTTTTATTTACAGTATGGCTGTTCAAACTATTTTATTAATCGCTGCTTACTTCGGAGAGCAAGAGATAGAATGGGGCGGAGATGCTGAACGAACCATTGGTCTTATCGTCAGTATATTACTTATTCAACTTGTTGCTATAATAGGTGCGGTGATCACCGGAAGGTTGGCTGAACGCTATAACAATATTAGTTTACTTGTTGTGATCAACGCGATATGGATGCTTTTATGTGTTTATGCCTTTTTTGTTGAGACGCCGAATCAATTTTACATTGCGGCCGGTTTTGTCGGTCTTGTGATGGGGAGCATACAAACTTTGTCGAGATCGACATATTCGCAAAACTTACCGAATACAGAAGATACCACCTCGTATTTTAGTTTTTACGAGGTGGCTGAAAAAATAGGGATTGTTATTGGTACCTTTTTATATGGTTATATCGCTCAAGTAACTGGCAGCATGCGCAGCGCAGCTCTTTTTCTAGGACTTTTCTTCTTAATAGGGGCGATTTTACTCCGAAGGCTAAGAAAAACGATTCCGAACCCTTAATTTGCTCGAACCTTGCCCGATCCTGCAATATCCTGAGAGATTTTGTTTGGATTTCCTTTGTAGCTAACGTCTCCAGAACCGGCGATGCTTACTTCTAAGCTTTGGGTAGCATGAACTTTTGCATCTCCTGAACCCGCAATACGTACTTTGACACTTTCGGCTTCGATATCCTCTGCAATTACGCTTCCTGACCCTGAAATTGAAGCTTTTAATGCTCTGGCAACACCCCTTACATGGATATCTCCAGAGCCAGAAATTAAACAATCTAAAGTATCTGTATTTGCCTCGATATGTAGATCACCTGATCCTGAAATGGATAGTTTAAGATCGTTGCTTTCAGGAATCCGCCCTTTTATTGATCCTGAACCAGAAATACTTAGTTCATTAAGATCTTCAACGGGTATTTCAACGTAGATTTTACCTTTAACATTATTCCATGAACCCCAAAACCTAGTTTTCTCTAAACCGATGTGAAGTTCCTTGTTTTTGATCTTATAGGTTACTTTTTCGAGCTCTTTTTCATCGCCCTCGAAACTGATGCTTCCTTCTTGCCCGTTAGTTAGGGTCACCTCAAAGGGTCCAGAAATATGAATCGCGTCATAAGCACCTGTATTTTTGGTTATTTCATCTTGAGCTTGCAGTTGAAAACTAAATAAGGCGATTAATGCAAAATTTAATTTAGAAAGTATGTTCATAGTGTATGTAGTTTATTGGATGACGATAAACGTTTTTAAATGTTACAAATAGTACTTGGCACAGGAATTGAACCTTTATTTGTGTAATATTAATATCACCGCTCAATACCGATTTTATGTATTGAACGCTGACATTTTGACTTAAAACTGTTGAATGGATTCGAAATTATATATCGGTATTGACAATTTGTCTGCTTCTGGGATAGAGGATGATGCAGAATTAATCCCACTTCTCACTCCCGAAGATGAAGAAGAGATGAATAAGGAGGATGTTCCCGAGCAATTACCTATACTTCCACTTAGAAATACAGTGCTATTTCCTGGTGTTGTGGTGCCTGTAACCGCCGGTCGAGATACCTCAATTGCACTGATCAAAGCTGCTAATCAAGGTTCAAAAACGATTGGAGTTGTTGGGCAGCGCGATGCTTCGGTTGAGAATCCGTCAAAAGAAGATTTATATCCGATTGGTACAGTAGCGAAGATTCTTCGGGTGTTGCAGATGCCTGATGGGAACACGACGATTATTATTCAAGGTAAGAAGCGCTTTCATCTATCTGAAATAATTCAAACCGACCCCTTTCTCGTGGCTAAAGTTTCTGAGCTCATTGAGCTGCGTCCGGGTGTGAATGACCCTGAGTTTAATGCCATTGTCGATGGAATTAAGGAGTTAGCATTGAAGATCATTAAGGTGAACCCAAATCTTCCAAGTGAAGCATCATTTGCTATTCAGAATATTCAGAGTAAATCGTTCTTAATCAACTTCGTTTCTTCTAATCTGAATCTAACAGTTACTGAAAAACAAGAATTATTAGAAAGAAGTGATTTAAAAGAGCGTGCTCTTCGCACTCTAAAATTGATGAATCTTGAACATCAAAGACTAGAACTTAAGAACGACATTCAATCTAAGGTTCGATCTGACCTTGATCAACAGCAGCGCGAATACTTTTTGCAACAACAAATACGCACTATACAAGAAGAATTGGGTGGTGTTTCTTATGAGCAAGAGATTACTCAAATGCGAGAAACAGCTAAAACTAAAGTTTGGAAGGCTGAAATTGCAAGTCATTTTGAAAAGGAAGTATCTAAACTACAACGAATGAATCCGCAGGTGGCAGAGTATGCGATTCAAAGAAACTATTTAGAACTACTTCTCGATCTTCCTTTTGAGGTTTATTCAGAAGATACGATCGATTTAAAGGCAGCCCAAGAAATTTTAGACCGAGACCACTATGGTTTGCAAGAAGTTAAGCGTCGAATCATAGAGCATCTCGCAGTGCTCAAATTACGCGGAGATATGAAATCTCCTATTCTCTGCTTGTACGGCCCTCCTGGGGTGGGTAAAACCTCTTTAGGTAAGTCGATTGCTGAGGCTATGGGTAGAAAGTATGTACGAATGTCCCTGGGAGGATTGCGTGATGAAGCAGAAATTAGAGGTCACCGAAAAACGTACATCGGCGCTATGCCTGGTCGCATTATAAGTCAAATTAAAAAGGCTGAAACCTCGAATCCAGTATTTGTTCTAGACGAAATCGATAAAGTAAGTTACCATTCTCAAGGAGATCCTTCTTCCTCCTTATTAGAAGTTTTAGACCCTGAACAAAACGACAGTTTTTATGATAACTTCTTAGAGATCGGTTATGATCTTTCTAAGGTGATGTTCATCGCTACAGCAAATAATATTGGAGAAATTCAGCCTGCCTTGCGTGACCGAATGGAACTTATAGAGGTAAGTGGGTACACAACCGACGAGAAGATTCAAATTGCAAAGAAATACTTACTTCCTAAACAACTGAAGGAGCACGGATTAGAGAAGAAATACTTAAAATTAAGTGATAAATTGATTCGAGTTATTATTGAGGAGTATACCCGGGAGTCTGGAGTAAGAGGTCTTGAGAAGCAAATCGCTAAACTTGTCCGATATATTGCGAAATCCGTTGCTACCGAAACAGAATATGATGTGAGACCTACAATTGAAGCGTTATATGAAATTATGGGTACGAAACGCTTTAGCAATGATTTAAGTGAGTCTAATGCTACCCCTGGAGTAGTTACTGGTTTGGCATGGACCTCAGTTGGGGGAGCCATTCTTTTCATTGAAGCGAGTCTTTCAAAAGGAAAGGGAGTGCTCACCATTACAGGTAACTTGGGAAATATAATGAAAGAGTCAGCAAGTATAGCTCTAGCATTTATTCGATCTCATCACGACGAATTGGGAATCTCTATGGAAAAGATAGAGAGTACAAATGTTCACATACACGTACCTGAAGGCGCTACACCCAAAGATGGGCCTTCTGCCGGGGTAACGATGCTTACCGCACTAGTGTCTGCTTTTACCTCTAGAAAGGTTAAAGCGAATTTGGCTATGAGTGGTGAAATAACCTTAAGAGGTAAAGTGCTTCCAGTTGGGGGCATTAAAGAAAAACTTCTAGCCGCAAAGCGATCAGGTATCAAACAAATCATACTTTCGGAGCAGAATAAAAAAGATGTTTTGGCTATAGAATCAGAATATTTAAAGGGTGTTAAATTTACCTATGTCTCTCGAATGAGTCAGGTGATTGAAGAATCGCTTCTCAAACAAAAAGGTAGTAATAAGTTATAATTACATGTCAGAACGGGTTCAAATAGCTATTGACGGTCATTCTTCTACTGGTAAATCTACACTAGCCAAGGCCTTAGCAAAATACTTGAATATTCTGTATTTGGATTCGGGCGCAATGTATAGAGCTGTTGCATTGTATCAAATGGAGCACAACCTTAGCGATCAAGATCTGATAAATCGATTAGAGCAATTAGAGGTTAGTTTCAACGCGAAGAATGAGATTTGTCTCAATGGGAAAATGGTTGAGAATGAAATTCGCAAAATGGAAGTGTCCAACAGAGTAAGTGGAGTAGCTCAAATCCCTGAAGTCAGAAAAAAGTTGGTAGAACTCCAACAAAAAGTTCCACAATCAGTGGTAATGGATGGTCGAGATATTGGGACGGTAGTGTTTCCAAAAGCTCAATTGAAGCTATTTATGACAGCAAGTCCAGAAATTAGAGCTGAGCGAAGATACAATGAACTCAGATCTAAAGGTGAGGAGGTTAGTTTGAAGGAAGTTCTTGAAAATATAAAGACACGAGATTTCCAAGATGAAAACCGAACTACTGACCCTCTTCGAGTAGCTGAAGATGCGGTTTATTTTGATAATTCTGACCTCAGTTTAGATGAGCAATTGCATAAGGCGATTCAATTGTATCATGAAAGGGCTTGAAACCCTGCCTCTTTTTATTTGTTAATCAATAATTAATCGTTATTTTTGCGCTCCTTTTCAAGCTACCCTCGGGCGTGAAGGTGAAAAGGTTTGGTTGTCAACTTTAACAACTTTCAGGACTTGAGCTAACCTTCACAGAAGTCGCTGAAATACAAATTAAACAGCACTATGGCTGAAGAAAAAACGGTAGAAGAGACTCAAGATGAGCAAGCAGCTTCTGCAGAATCAACAAGCACTAACCAAGATCCACAAACTTTTTTAGACAGTTTTGACTGGGATAAGTACCAGGAGGGAATTGAGCGTGTTGATGACAAAAAACTAAAAGAATTCGAAGATTTAGTAGCGAAAAACTTTGTAGATACTGCTCATGAAGAGGTAGTTATCGGTAAAGTAATCAATATTACAGATCGTGAAGCAATCATCGATATTAACGCAAAGAGTGAAGGAGTAATCTCTCTTAACGAATTTCGTTACAACCCAGACTTAAAAGTAGGTGATGAGGTTGAAGTACTTATCGATGTTCGCGAGGACAAGTCAGGACAGTTAGTTCTTTCTCACAGAAAGGCAAGAACGATCAAGGCTTGGGATCGAGTTAACGATGCACATGACAAAGAAGAAATCGTACAAGGTTTTGTTAAGTGTCGTACTAAAGGTGGTATGATTGTAGACGTATTTGGTATCGAAGCGTTCCTTCCTGGTTCTCAGATCGATGTTAAACCGATTCGTGACTACGATCAGTACGTTGGTAAAAACATGGAATTCAAAGTGGTTAAAATCAACCATGAATTCAAAAATGTTGTTGTTTCTCACAAAGCGCTTATCGAAGCCGACATTGAGGAGCAGAAAAAAGAAATTATCGGGCAGCTTGAAAAAGGTCAAGTACTTGAAGGAGTGGTTAAAAACGTTACTTCTTATGGTGTATTTATCGACCTTGGAGGTGTTGATGGACTTATCCATATTACCGACCTTTCCTGGAGCCGTATTAACCACCCATCAGAAATCGTAGAACTTGACCAGAAATTAAATGTAGTTATTCTTGATTTTGATGATAATAAATCACGTATTCAGCTAGGTCTTAAGCAATTAGAAAAACATCCATGGGAAGCCCTTGGAGATGATATACAAATTGGTTCTAAGATTAAAGGTAAGGTTGTAGTTATCGCCGACTATGGTGCTTTCGTCGAGGTTGCTGAAGGAGTCGAAGGACTTGTCCACGTTTCAGAGATGTCATGGTCAACTCACCTCAGATCAGCTCAGGATTTTGTGAACGTTGGTGATGAGGTTGAAGCCGTGGTTTTAACTTTAGATCGTGAGGAACGTAAAATGTCTCTAGGTGTTAAGCAGCTTACTCCAGATCCATGGACGGATATCACTTCTAAATATCCTGTTGGCTCACGTCATAAAGGAATTGTTAGAAACTTTACCAACTTTGGTGTCTTCCTTGAGCTTGAAGAAGGTATCGATGGTCTTATCTATATTTCAGACCTTTCATGGACCAAGAAAGTCAAGCATCCTTCTGAATTTGTTGCGGTAGGTGATACCCTTGAAGTAGAAGTTCTTGAATTAGATGTTGATGGCCGTAAATTAAGCTTAGGACATAAGCAAACAACAGAAAATCCATGGAACAAGTATGAGTCTGAGTTTGCTGAAGGTACTTTACATACTGCAAAAATCACTGATATAGTAGATAAAGGTGCTACGATTACATTCAATGAAGATATCGTGGCCTTTATTCCTTCTCGTCATCTTGAAAAAGAAGATGGAGGTAAATTAGGAAAAGGTGAAGAAGCAGAATTTAAAGTAATCGAATTCAATAAGGATTTCAAGCGTGTTGTTGCTAGTCATACAGCCATTTTCAGAGAGCAGGAAGCTAAGAATTTAACTGCTACCAAGAAGAAAATGAAAGCCCAAGCAGAGGAGTCTAAGACTACTCTAGGTGATGCTAATGCACAGCTACAGGCTCTTAAAGACGAAATGGAATCTAAAGAATAGTAATTCATTTTTCTTTATAGAATAACTAAAGCCCGGGATGTTACCCGGGCTTTTTTTGTTACTTTTGCGCTAAAGCTGACTTTATATATGTCTTCTAATTTGCTTCTCGATTCAAAATCTGTTGGAGTCATCCTTCATCGATTAGCTAATCAGCTTTTAGAAACTCATTTAGATTTTACAAATACGGTCCTTATAGGATTACAGCCACGTGGCGTCTATTTAGCTGAGCGTCTGGCTAAGCTTTTAAAAGATGATTATGCAGTTAAGGACTTGCGATTGGGTTATCTGGATATTACATTTTTTAGAGATGATTTTAGAAGGTCTGAAAAGCCGTTGAGTGCAAGTAAGACCAAAATTGATTTTCTTGTTGAGAATCAAAAGGTTGTTTTTATTGATGATGTATTGTATACCGGTAGGAGTATTCAATCTGCGCTGTCTGCTCTTCAGTCTTTTGGACGACCTTCTTCGGTAGAGCTTATGGTACTTATCGATCGTAGATTTTCTCGCCATTTACCCATTCAACCTAACTATAGAGGTCGTCAAGTTGATGCAATCAACGAAGAACGTGTTCGTGTTCTTTGGAAAGAAAAGGATGGAGAAGATGCTGTTTATATAGAAAATAAGAATTTGAAATGAGTGAATTAAGCGTAAAACACCTGTTGGGAATCAAATACCTCACCGAGGATGATATTCAACTTATTTTTGAAACCGCTGATCATTTCAAGGAGGTTCTTTCAAGACCTATTAAAAAGGTCCCCAGCCTTAGAGATGTGACTATAGCCAATATTTTTTTTGAAAACAGTACGCGTACCAAACTCTCTTTCGAGCTGGCACAGAAGCGACTTTCTGCTGATGTGATTAATTTCTCTGCAGGACAGTCTTCAGTTAAAAAAGGAGAAACACTGGTTGATACGGTTAATAATATCTTGGCTATGAAGGTAGATATGGTTGTGATGCGTCACCCAAATCCCGGTGCTGGAGTATTCCTTTCAAAACATATTGAAGCAAGTATTATCAATGCGGGAGATGGAGCCCATGAACACCCTACACAAGCTCTTTTAGATGCTTACTCAATGCGTGAACAATTGGGCGATTTATCAGGTAAAAAAGTTTTAATAGTTGGTGATATACTGCATTCTAGAGTAGCTTTATCGAATATTTTCTTAATGCAAAAATTAGGAGCGAAGGTGACTGTATGCGGCCCTAAAACGTTAATTCCTAAATATATTTCGTCTTTAGGAGTGGATGTTGAACACGATTTAGATCGTGCACTTGCTCAAAGTGATGTGGCAAATATGTTAAGAATTCAGAATGAGCGGTTAGATCAATCGTATTTTCCATCAACTAGAGAATATGTTATGCAATACGGGTTAACCGATCAGCGTTTATCTGGTTTAGAACGTATTCCACTTATAATGCACCCTGGGCCAATTAATCGGGGCGTTGAGATTACCTCTTCAATCGCCGACTCTGAGCATTCAATCATTTTAGAGCAGGTTGCTAATGGAGTTGCTATCCGAATGGCGGTTATGTATTTATTAGCAGGTAAGCAGTGATACGATGAGTATGTCTTACAAGCTTTTAGAAAATTACAGTATTGGTAAGCTTCGCGAGTATGATATCGCGCATATAGAAGAGCATTTGATTGTGTCGTTAACTGACATTGTTATCAGTAATGATGATTTTCAGTGGATTGAAAATTTGAATTCAGATTTGGCTAAGAAATCATTGTCTTTTGTGATTTTATCAGAAAATCTAAGCTATGAGATGTTACCTGAAAAAGTAAATCTTTGCCCTACCATAGAAGAAGCGATAGACCTCATTGAATTTGAAGAAATACAAAGAGATTTGGGGTTATGATGCTTAGTGTACGTACTCTTGGTGCTTACGCAGCTACTCCCAGAAAATTAGCTAATCCTAGTGCTCAGTATATCAGTTTTAACCGCAATCATTTCCTTATTGATTGCGGAGAAGGAACCCAACGTTCTTTAAGAGCATGTGGTGTAAACTTATTGGGTATTCAAAAAGTTTTTATTTCCCATTTACACGGGGATCACTTTTATGGTCTTCCGGGCTTAATCACCACCATGAACACTCTTAAGCGCACTGATGTTCTTGAGATTTATGGTCCTAAGGGTATAAAAGAAATACTAACCCTTTTATTAAAGGCCTCGGACTCATGGACTCGATACCCTTTAAAATTTGTAGAAATTGAATCAAGTGATTCTGAAGTGGTTTTTGAATCTAATAAAGTTCGGGTATCAACTATTCCTCTGAATCACCGTGTTTACACCAACGGATTCTTATTCGAAGTATATGAGCTTGATCGTTGGAGTAAACTCTATGCTTACTGTAGTGATACTGCGTTCCTTCCAAAGATTGCATCTATTTTTGAGAAGGTTTATGTTTTATATCATGAATCTACTTTTCTTGAGACAGAACTTCACCTATGTGAAAAAACTAAACATTCTACAGCGAGTCAGGCGGGTAAAATTGCACAAATAGCTCAGTCAAAATTCTTAATTTTAGGTCATTATTCAACCCGGTATAAAAATCTTGATTTATTCAAAATAGAGGCGATGAATCATTTTAATAGTGGTGAAGTGCTTCTAGCAGATGATCATGAGTTATTCGAATTTCCATGGCCTCAAAAGACTTAGCAAATTATCGCAAAAACTACAGTAAATCTTCCCTTGATGAATCTCATCTCAAGCACTCGCCTTTTGACCTTTTTAATGAATGGTTTGAGAAGGCAGATGCTGATCCTAGAATTGAAGAAGCCAACGCAATGTCTCTTTCAACAGCAGGTAAGGATATGAGGCCACGCACACGAGTCGTACTTCTTAAGGAGCTAAACCAGAAAGGATTCGTTTTTTTTACAAATTATCGCAGTAAAAAGGGACTTGCTTTAGTTGAAAACCCATTTGCGTGTATTTCTTTCTTTTGGCCATCACAAGAACGACAGGTAATCATAGAAGGTAAAGTCGAGAAAATTTCTGAGGAAGATTCAGATGTGTATTTTAATTCTCGCCCTTTGGGAAGTCGTCTTGGTGCTATAGCTTCACCACAAAGTCAGGTCATTTCAGATAGGGCCTTTTTAGAGCGTGAATTACATAAAATTCAAGAAGAGTTTAAAACTGAAACACCAAAACGTCCTGGTCATTGGGGTGGATACATTTTAGTCCCTGAGTATTTTGAATTTTGGCAAGGAAGAGAAAATCGACTTCACGATCGCATACGATATGATTTTGATAATAACTCTTGGTCTTCGGTTCGATTAGCTCCTTAAAGCGTATATTACCTTTTCAATTGTCGATCTATGCCTTCTTCGAAACATCAATATATAAATCGTGAAATAAGCTGGCTGCAGTTTAATGAACGAGTTCTGCAAGAAAGTGCCGATAAACGAGTACCGATTATTGATCGTATTCGTTTTTTAGGAATATTCAGCAATAATTTAGACGAGTTTTTTAGAGTTCGATATGCAACGGTTAAGCGTGTAGTAGATAGTGATGCTACGGGTAAGCAATTATTGGGTGGAACAAAAGCTACTGATCTACTTGCTCAGATTACTTCATTGACCATTAAATCTCAGTCTCGAAGCATGAAGATACTGAAGGATATCACTGAAGAACTTAAGGAATATTCAATTCACTTAATTAATGAGACTGAATTACAAGAAGAGCATAAGGTATTCGTCGAAGACTACTTTTTGTCTAAGGTTAATCCTGAATTAATAACTATTGATTTACATAGTATTGATAGTTTTCCTATGTTGAAAGAGTCTGCTGCTTATTTGGCAGTGAGATTGGCTAAATACAATGCTAGTTCGGGAGCCAAAAACAATAAAGAGATAACGATACGATACGCATTAATTGAGATTCCTAATAGTCTTGATCGTTTTGTTGTTTTACCTAAAAAAGAAGGTAAGAATTACGTGATGGTTTTAGATGATATTATCAGGTACTGTCTAGATCGTATTTTCTTTATGTTTGAATACGATGAGGTCGAGGCACACATGATAAAAATCACTCGAGATGCCGAGCTAGATATCGATGATGATTTAGAAACGAGTTTTGTGGAGAAAATTTCTACATCAGTAAGTAATAGAAAAATAAGTGATCCTGTAAGATTTGTCTATGATAAACGAATCAAATTAGATACGCTGACTTTTTTGAAAAAGAAGATTGATATTGAAGATACGGATAGTGTGATTCCTGGAGGACGTTATCACAATCGAAGAGATTACATGAGTTTTCCCAATTTTGATCGACCAGAACTACAATATAAAAGAATCGATCCTTTACCTATACCAGGTTTCGAAATGGAAGGGAGTCTCTTCGATCAAATTCGGAAAAGAGACTATCTAATGTATACCCCCTTTCAGAATTATGGTTATTTAATTCGTTTTTTAAAAGAAGCCGCTTTAGATCCAAAGGTTAAGGAGATTAAGATTACGATTTATCGTTTAGCTAAAAACTCACAAGTAGCCGCTGCGCTAATAAATGCTGCTAAAAATGGTAAAAAGGTGATTGTTCAAATAGAACTTCAAGCACGTTTCGATGAACAGTCAAATATTGACTATGCCAATAAGTTTAAGGAGGCTGGGATTAATTTAATTTTTGGTGTCCGTGGTTTAAAAGTTCATTCTAAGATTTGTGTAATCACAAGAGAAACGAAACCAGGATCTTTAGAATATTTTGGGTTTATAAGTACTGGAAATTTCAATGAGTCGACTGCGAAAATTTATACTGACTATACGCTGTTTACCTCTAACAAAGGAATATTAAAAGAGGTGGAAAAAGTTTTTGAATTTTTAACTACTACCTATAAGGTTAGAAAATACAAACATCTCATTGTTTCTCCGCACTACACCGAGAGTACCTTTACCCGTTTGATTCAACAGGAGATAATAAATGCTAAAGCTGGTAAACCAGCATCCATAAGAATCAAGATGAATAGTTTTACCTCCTATAAGATGGTTGATCGGCTTTATCAAGCGAGTCAGGCAGGAGTAAAAATTAAAATGGTTATTCGAGGAATTAATTGCTTAGTTCCAGGTGTAAAGGGGCAAAGCGAAAATATTGAAGCTATTAGCGTGGTGGATAAATTTTTAGAGCATCCACGGGTGTTTATTTTTGAAAATAATGGTGAATCAAAAGTGTATATTTCATCTGCGGATTGGATGACTCGGAATATCGAAAACAGAGTTGAAGTAGGGGTTCCTATATATCAGAAAGATTTAAAACAGGAAGTGATTGATGGTTTTGAAATGAGCTGGAACGATAATGTTAAAGGAAGACATTTTACAGCCAAACAAGACAATGCCTACCGAAAGAATAAGAAAGTCGCGATCCGATCGCAGTTTGATACCTACGATTATTACAAGGAACGACTCAATAATGATTAACCGTGCATCGTTTCTTTCTTGCCTAGTTTAGCCATTATTTCTGCCTCATAAGCTAAAAGTTGTTGCCATTTTTTGTCAACTTCTTCGCGATCTCCATATTTTCTAGCAAAACTCAAAAACATCGTGTAGTGATTTGCCTCACTTACCATTAAATTTCTGTAGAAGTCTGATAGTTCTTTATCCGCAATATTTTCAGATAGAAGCCTAAATCTTTCGCAACTTCTTGCCTCGATCAATGCAGCATAAAGCAATTTGTGAACCAGATGAGTAGTTTTACTTCCTCCTTTGGGGAAGAATTTCATCAGTTCAATAACATATTCGTCTTTTCGCTCTCTTCCTAGTTTCCATCCTCTTTCTATAATTTTTTCGTGCACCATGTTGAAATGTCCCATCTCTTCACGAACTAGAGCAGTCATTTCTTTAACAAGTTCAGATCGTTCTGGGAATCCGATGATGATTGAAATGGCTGTACTCGCTGCTTTTTGTTCACAATAGGCGTGATCTGTTAGGATTTCTTCAATATTTTTTTCTACGATATTTACCCATCTTGGGTCTGTAGGTAATTTTAAACCAAGCATAATTAAAGGTCTAAAGAGAATTTTTGTTTTAGTTCTGCAACAGCAGGGTATTTTGAGATTAGATGTTCTAATTTTTCTTCTGGAGTGTAGATGAAATTTTCAGATGTTTCGATTTCCTGAACTTCTACTTGTAATTCGATGTGATCGTTTTTCGTATGCTTTCGAAGAAAGATAAGAAGTGCTTCTTTTTCCTGCTCAATTTCTCTTCGAATCGTATCATTAGGAACTTTGCTTCGAATCGTATGTGTATCTATTAAGTCAATGGCTGCAATATGCAAATTAGAGGCAAGTATTTTCTTACCCTTCTCTTCGATATTAACCACATACTGATCGTAGTACATTTTTATATCTTCTAACGTGAAGGGTTCCGCAGACTCAGGATTATTATTTTTAGTTATCTCTTCCTGCTTTTGTTTGAGTTCCTTCTTCCTTTGAATCGCTGCTAGTGATAGACCCGAAACAGAATTACTAATCGGTTTTTCAATCCTTATGGATAAATTCGGAGTTGATTCTTTTGTATGAACGGCCTCTTCTTTGGGAAGATCAGAAATTTTAATCTCGTCGACAGGGATTAAACTAGGCTTTTTTTTTTCGGTAGATTCTGTGAATCCAGCAATTTGAAGTAGACTGAGTTCTATGAGTAATCTCTTGTTATTTGCTGCTCGATATTGAGCATCAGCTTTAGTGGCAATTGCGATCCCTTCTATTAAAAACGCTATAGAGCATTTCGCTGCTTGCTTTTGGTATATGGGAATCAATTCTGCTGAACTATCTAAGAGAGCAATGGTATCATCCTTTTGAGATACTAAAAGATTTCTGAAATGTGCTCCTAATCCTGAGATGATTAACTGGGCATCAAATCCCGAGTCAATCAGGTCGTTAAGTTGTAACAGTATCGTTCTCGTGTCTTTCTCTAAAAGGCTATTGGTGAGCTTAAAAAAACTATTAAAATCGAGAAGATTAAGATGTTTACTAACATCCTCTGGAGTTAATTTATTTCCACCAAAACTGATTAATCGATCAAATAAAGAAAGCGCATCCCTCAGCCCTCCATCGGCTTTAACAGCGATCATATGTAGTGCAGTCTCTTCAACCTCTACATTTTGGTCTTGAGCGATTTCCTTTAAATGATTCGCTATGTCTTTAGTGCCGATACGCTTAAAATCATAACTCTGGCACCGCGATAAGATGGTAGGTATAATCTTGTGCTTTTCTGTGGTGGCTAAAATAAAAATCGCGTGTTTTGGAGGCTCTTCTAGGGTCTTCAAAAAGGCGTTAAAAGCTGCTGTACTGAGCATGTGCACCTCGTCAACGATATACACTTTATGAGTTCCTATTCTAGGTGGAATACGAACCTGATCGATAAGGGATCGAATATCATCAACTGAGTTATTTGATGCTGCATCTAACTCAAAAATATTGAAGCTAAAATCGTTATCTGCCTTTTCTCCGAGACTCTGTTCATTGATTTTATGTGCTAGGATTCTAGCACAAGTTGTTTTACCCACTCCTCTGGGTCCAGAAAATAAAAGAGCATTGGCCAAACGATTGTTGGCGATCGCGTTTTCTAAAGTTTTTGTAATTGATTCTTGACCAACCACATCAGAGAATACTTTGGGACGATATTTTAACGCTGAGACAACGAAAGGTTCCATTATAACAAATATAAGTTTCGTTAGCCGTTCATTTATGAACTTCAAAGGTTTCTAGTCCTTGAATTATTAACAATAGTACTACTTTTACCATCTAAAGCAGGCCACCTTGTCGCTTTGTGTTTTTTGACAAAGAGGAAAGTCTGGACACCATAGTGCAGCGTAGCGGGTAACACCCGTCCATCGCGAGATGCGGACAAGTGCAACAGAAAGCAAGTACAGTTCGGCTGTAGTGAAATCAGGTAAACTCTACGCGGTGAAACGCCATGTAAACCAATGCTTGAGAGCGGCACGTTCGATATTGGAGGGTAGGCGGTTCGAGAATTCAAGTAATTGAATTCCTAGATAAATGACAGGGCTAGACAGAATCCGGCTTATGGCCTGCTTTTTTTACAAACCAGCTAAAGGTACTTCCCCCGTATTTTTTTTTCATTTCAAAGCACTGGTGGTCATCAAAGGACAAATTTGAAGCGTGTTCTAAAATCAAAATTCCTGAGTCTTTGAGTATCGAAGGCTGAATAGTTAGTCGATCAATAATTTCTAGATACTTGTCTTCACCAATATCATAAGGTGGGTCTCCAATCACTAGATCATAAGTGGGATGAATGTTTTTTGCAATGAATTTAAATACATCGGAACAGGTCGTTCGAATACTAAAGCCCAATGAGTTTGAAGTTTTACTTATAAATTCGCAAGCTCCTCGATGCGCATCAATTGCATCAATTTTCTGGGTTCCCCTTGAGCTAAATTCATAAGAAAGGTTTCCAGTACCGCTAAACAAGTCTAAAACACTGACTTCAATAAAATTGACCCGATGAGAAAGCGCACTAAATAACCCTTCTTTTGCTCTATCTGTTGTAGGTCTAACCGGAAGGCTTTTTGGAGCCGAGATTTTTCTCCCTTTATGTGTGCCCGAAATAATTCTCAAAGCGGTTTAAATAAATGGGAAGATTTCGGTTATATACTGTAAGTCATCAACCCACTGAGCTACCTTTTTAACGGCTTCTTTTCCGTACTCTGAATGACAATCATAGCATATAAGGTCAAAATCATTTTGAGTTTCTGGTGTTTGGGAGTGAATTAGTGTAAGATAATAGTTTACTTCCTCAGCCGTTCTAATAGGGAACTGGTGATAACCATATAATTCTGAGCCTTTATGAATCACTAATTCAAAATGATCCTCGTGAAAAATGCTGACTACTCGCACCTGGGACTTGTCTGGTGTGGCAAGCGCTCGTTTAATAAGCTCTGTAGCACTGTGCGAAATGGTTAAATCAATCCCTTTTTCTTTGAGGTCAGCTTCAATTTCTGTGTTGATTTCAAAAACATTGTAAATACCGGCAGATCTAATTTCATTATACGCAGATTGGTAGGGTGCTCTTAGCTGAAATTTGAGATAATTTGCTGCTTTGTCCTTTTTAAAAAATTCCTCGGCAACCAGGGTATTCGTGCTTGTGTAGATTAGTTTTAAGGACTTAGTATCCTCCTGTTCATCGATGAACTTATTAAATGCCTCATATAGAGAATGTTCACTGAACAATCCTTTAAGTGATTGATTACGGGTGGTGCTAAAAAAACGATATCCATCCCTTGTGAGGTGGATGGATATCGTTTGATCTGTTGACTCTGGATAGGTCAAAGCCAATGAAGATTAGTTATTTTTTTTCTTGTCGTAAATAGAAGGCCAATTACCAGAAGTACTTACTTCGGTTAATGAACCTACTTTGATAGCGCTTCCATTCACTTCTTCAATACTGTTATGAGCATTTTCTCGAGCTAAAAGATCTTTTGGTTGATCGTAAAGAATAATATCTTTACTGACTGAGGCCTCAAAAACAGGAGCATCAAAACCTTGTTTATTTACCACACCGGCTTTCATCTCGAAACGCTCTCCGTTTTGTGCATAAGGAACACTAAATAAAGTTTTGTAGCTACTATCTCCTTTAAAGAGTGAATCTTTAACAGCAACAGTCCCTAATGTATCCACCACAACAGTATCAACTTGCATATCAATACGATATATTCTGTTGTACCTCATAAAAGAAGAGTCTTTTTGTTGAGTTATGGTATACACTCCTGAATCGATGAAACTGATTAGACTTTCAAAGTCGTTAGCGAACTGACCATTCACGGTTCTGTAGGCTACTTGAGCGTCACGAATATCTTTAAGCTTCTCGATAACCACTGAAAAACGTTCTTCACGATTTTTGTTAAATGTGATGGGTGCCATTACTGATAAATAGATTAAGTAGGCTAGAACCACAGAAATGACATAAAGAGCAGCTTTTATTCCGGTTTTCATCGTTTTAATTTTTGGTTTCGAACGGAAACAAATCTACAATTTTTTTTCAATCACTAAAGATTTTGGTGACAGAATGAAAAGGGTGATATCTTGCACTTATGAACCCTTCCTTTTCGGCAGATCATTATATTCAACTTTTTCGTTCTAAATTTCCTTTTATTCCCACTAATTCTCAGGAAAATGCATTTGAACGACTAGCATCTTTTTTATCTGATAATCAATCAGATAGAATATTTGTTTTGCGCGGATATGCTGGTACCGGTAAGACTTCTCTAATTAATACTTTGAATAAAGTTTTATCAGAGATGGGGATGAAAACGATTCAATTGGCTCCGACGGGTAGAGCTGCAAAAGTTATTAGTCAATATACGTTGCGTCCTGCCTATACAATTCACAAGAAGATTTTTTTTCCTAAATCAGTAAGAGGAAAGGGAATTCAGTTCACTTTGGCCCCAAACAAGCATACCCGAACCCTTTTTATTGTAGATGAAGTGTCTATGTTGTCAGATGACCATGGAGAACGAG
>JAAZVG010000109.1 GCA_018623655.1 Flavobacteriaceae bacterium | reverse complement strand
TTATCATTATTTTGAAGTGCTGAGAAGGCAAGAATGGCTGCAATTTCTATGCTTTTTTCGATTTTGGTAGTTTCACCACTACCAAAAAGACCAGAAGAACTCACATCTACAGCTAGCATTAAAGTCAGTTCGCGTTCTTCTTCAAAAACCTTTGAATAAGGCTCTCTGTTTCTTGCGGTGACATTCCAGTCAATGGTTCTTACGTCGTCTCCATATTCGTACTTTCGCACTTCACTAAAAGTCATACCTCTTCCTTTGAAAGAAGAGTGATACTCTCCCCCAAAAACGTGGTCTGAAAGCCTTCGAGTCTTTAGAGCGATCTTTCGAACTCGGGCAAGAATGTCAGAGACTTCTAGCATGAAATTATTTAAGGTACTTTGACAGCTTCTAGAACTTGTTCAATGATTTGCGCACTTCCGATTGATTCAGCTTCTGCCTCATAGGTTAGTCCAATTCGGTGTCTTAGCACATCGAAAATTACCGCACGCACATCTTCAGGAACCACAAATCCTCTTCCTTGGATAAAGGCATAGCATTTTGCAGCCTTTGCAAGGCTGATACTTCCTCTGGGTGAAGCCCCGAAACTAATAAGCGATTTCAAATTTGAGAGCCCATAATTTTCTGGGAATCTAGTTGCAAAAATGAGGTCAACAATATATTGCTCGATCTTCTCGTCTAGATATACCTCGTTCACACTTTCTTGGGCTTTAATAAGATCTTTTGTGCTCAGAACCGCATTAATTTTAGTTGCTGCTGACGCTAGATTCTGCCTTATTATGAGTTGTTCATCTTCTCTTTTTGGATAATCAATAACCACCTTTAACATGAAACGGTCGACTTGAGCTTCTGGCAGGGTATAGGTTCCTTCTTGCTCAACAGGGTTTTGTGTTGCCATAACAAGAAAGGGTTGATCGAGCTTAAAAGTTTCATCGCCAATAGTCACTTGCTTTTCTTGCATCGCTTCTAGAAGTGCCGATTGAACCTTTGCTGGTGCACGGTTGATTTCATCAGCTAACACGAAATTGGCAAAAATCGGACCTTTCTTGACATTAAAGGCTTGATCATTCATGTTGTAGATCACGGTTCCGATTACATCTGCAGGTAGTAGATCAGGAGTAAACTGAATTCTACTAAAACTACCTTTAACCGCTTTAGACAGGGTATTAATCGCTAAAGTTTTAGCAAGCCCCGGCACCCCTTCGAGTAAAATGTGTCCCTTAGCAAGAAGACCAATTAAGAGGCTGTCTACCATATGATTTTGTCCGACAATAGCCTTTGACACCTCATTTTTCAATGCGGTAATAAAAGCACTGTCCTTTGCTATTTTGTCATTTAACACACTAATATCTACACTCATTTCGCTCTATCTTAGGTTTAGAGGGCGCAAATTCTAAATTCTTATTGCTTTCTCTTGTTAATGATAGGTTAAAAATGCCTGTTTTAATGAGGTTTTCACAAACTTTTCGCTTTTATAATGTTGTAACTTATGGCCTGAAAACAAATAAATATGAAAAAACACTCACTGGTAGTTGGAACAATGACTTGGGGTTGTTGGGGAAGCGCTTTGAATAATAATGAAATGGCAAATCGAATAGAAGGAGCACTAGAATTGGGATTAAATCGATTTGACCATGCAGATATTTATGGGGATTACACTACTGAATTTGAATTTGGTGCAGCGCTGAAACAGTCAAATGTAGCAAGAGAAGACATTGAACTTATTACTAAGTGTGGAATTCAAATGACAAGAGGCAGAGCCAACAGAGTCAAGCATTACCAATATGATTCAAAGTATATTATTGAGTCGGCAGAACGAAGTTTAAAGAACTTAGGAACCGATTATTTAGATCTTTTTTTGCTCCATAGACCCAGTCCACTTCTCGATACTGAGCAGGTGGGTTTTGCCGTAGCAACACTATTAGATCAAGGAAAAATTAAGTCATTTGGTTTGTCCAATTTTCTTCCGCATCAGGTAGACAGTATTATGCGATTTGCTCCGGTAGAAGCCAATCAAGTCCAATGTTCGATTACTCATACTGACGCTATGTATGATGGCACCCTAGATCAGGCCAAACAGTTAAATGTTGAGCCTATGGCGTGGTCGCCTCTCGGCAGTTTGTTTAAAAATGTCCAAGACCCATCCGTGGCTCGAATTAGAGAAGCAGCTGTTGATCTATTAGATAAATATGATACTGATTTGGCAGGATTAGCTTTGGCCTTTCTGGCGAAGCATCCGTCTAAAATTAGTCCTGTAGTAGGAACGACCAAGCTAGATCGACTAGCCGATGCTAAAAAAGGATTTGAGACTGAGTTAGAACTTGAAGACTGGTTTATATTATTAGAGGCAGCAAAGGGCGCAAGAGTTCCTTAGATTATGATTAATAAGCGTCTTTTGATTAAAAATTTACTCGCTCACAATGATGAGAATAGTTTTTATGATAAAAAACGCAGTATTTCTATAGGTGAAAAAGAAGGTAAGGCGAAGTTTCTCAAGCACGTTTGCGCTTTGGCTAACACCAACCCTTTGAATAACTCATACATTGTGGTTGGGGTGGAAGATCTAGACAGTAATATTATTGGTGTTGATTTTTTTGATGACAGTAAAATTCAGAATCTGGTCAATGCCTACCTCGATCATCCGCCTAAAGTTTCTTATGAGAACATCCCTTTTCCACACTTACCAGAAAATCGAGTGGTAGGGCTGATAACGATTCGATCTTCTGGGAAACTTTGTTCTCTGCGCAAGAACATCTGGAAATACTACGGCGGAGCTGTCTTTTATCGAGAGGGGAGCATGTCAGTTCCTAAGAACTTTGAATCTGAACTGCGCGATACCAATTCCTCTATTGTTCAAGATTTAGAGCGCCACGCTGAAAATAATATTGAACTTACTCTTGATGGAGTGATTGACTTTATTCGAAATCGTCACCCTGACATGCCCAGTGACTATAAGGTTTTTAAGGAGCAATTTGTAGTGTGTTGGGCCGGACAACTAAAAAAAGTCAAGGATAAAACGTACTATTCTAGAGTCGACATTGAGCTTATCAACGAGCAGGTTAGACTATTTTATTCTGCCCTTGATGAAATTGAAATCACTTATACTGATGACACATTTAGTCTAACCGAATATGTATTCTTGGGTTTAGGAGAAAAAAAATACTATCCGCTCGAGCGATTAGAGATTCGCTTCGAAGAAAATGGAACCTATCAGATGAATACAGAACTTATTTTTGAACCCCCACGCTACGATACCCGAGAATTATTTCATGTATATAATACTAATAATACCCTGGTTAAGTTACTCGAGCAAAAAGTTCGTCTCTCTGAAGATCAATTAATCGATTTAAGACGCCTTCCAGACACCTATTTGATTTGCTTTTTAAACGGCTTTGACGAGGCTAAAGAACAATTAGAGCATGCTCGTGCACTTTTGAAATCAATAGACGAGGAAGCCTACACTTCATTAAAAGAGTCACTCAGAGTGATTCGAAAAGTTAGATATAACTAGTGATTAAAGAAGATCCTTTTCTTTGGGAAGAGCTGCAATGGCACCATAATTTTGAGCGGTGAATGCCCCTGCTTTGTTCGCCATATTTACAGCTTTAGTCATCCACGACTCATCTTTTAGATTGTCTGTCGAATCTGATTTTGAGAGTGTAGCGAGTAGGCAGCCAATGAACGCGTCTCCAGAGCCAGTAGTATCAATGGCTTTTATAGGTATTGTGGGGACCTTAATTTGATGTTCAGTATCGAGACTTAACAGTGTACCTTCTTTTCCTAAGGTTATGCAAATCGTTGCACTGGTTTGTTTGTGTAAGAAGCGGCAGGCCTCCTCAAGATGATTTGAATTCGCTATTAACTTTGCCTCTTCTTCACTGAGTTTTATCAGATGAGCTTTGGATATGAAGTGAAGTGATTTTTGAATAAAATCTTCGATATCAAATCGGTGTAGGTCGTGACGGTAATTCGGATCAAAGCTGATGAGCGCCCCCTTAGCTATTGCTTCATCGAGATACCTAGAATATGTATTTTCTAGATTTCCACCTAAAAAAGATGTGGCTGCTCCGAAATGCACAATTTGATTGGTTAATTGATCGGATAAAGAAGGATCGTAATTGAGTTCTTGGTCAGCTCCTCTTGAAAACACAAAATCCCGCTCACCATCTACTCCAAGGTTAACGAAAGCCAAGGTTGTGAAGGTGGGAACTTGTTGCAAGAAATGAAGAGCTACACCTTCTTGGCTGAGTGTTTCTATCAAGAAATTACCAAATGGATCTTTGCCAACAGCTCCAACGAAATATGCCTGACTACCTAGACGGCTTACAGCTGCTGCTACGTTAGCAGGGGCTCCACCCGCTTTTTTGAGAAATTGATCGGTTTTAGAAAGGGAAGGGTGTCCTCCCTGCCCAACGAAATCAATCAATAACTCTCCGACACAAAACACCTTCTTCATAGGATAGAATTTAAGTTCCAAAGTACTAATTTTGAAGTAAACAGTAGGATTGAAACGTACACTAACTATAGGAGATATTCATTCGGGCAAAAAGGGATTACAACAGGTTTTAGATCGAGCAAATGTCACCGAACGAGACCATCTTATTTTTCTGGGGGACTACGTTGACGGATGGAGTGATGCACATCAAACGATCGACTTCTTAATTACTCTTAGAGATCAATACAACTGTACTTTTATCCGAGGCAATCACGATGACCTCTGCTTGAATTATCTCACCAAGTCTGAGGCTCCTGAAAACTGGTTACTTCATGGAGGCAAAGCCACAAAAGATAGTTATGATGGTCTTGAACCAACACATAAGGAACTTCATATCGCTTTCTTACAAAATCTAGAAGATTATAGGATAGATCATCAAAATCGACTTTTTCTTCATGCGGGGTTCACTAATCTGAGAGGTGTTGAACAGGAGTATTTTTCGAAAATGTTTTATTGGGATCGCACTTTATGGGAACTAGCAAAAGTTGTAGAAAGAACAGCTGATGAAGAACTACCTCCGAGGTTAAAGCGCTATAATGAGATTTTTATCGGGCACACTCCTATTTCGAAAGACGCTTTTGTTTCACCTCAGCGAGCCGCAAACGTTTGGAATGTTGACACAGGAGCTGCCTTTATGGGAGGAGTAACCCTTTTAGATGTAGATACGAAAGAATATTGGCAGAGTGACCCCTTAAATGAGTTGTATCCAGGCGAGCCAGGAAGAAATCTTGCTCCAAAATAAAAAACCCCGCATTCCTGCGGGGTCTTAGCCAGGCTTGTTTGGCATCGTGTGTACTAACAACAAAAACAAAAACTTAGAGTAACACCATCCTAATTTAATAGGGAATCATTAATTATGGGCGATATACACCCTTATAACAACTGGAAATCGGTGTATTCCTATAACTATACTTGTATTTTTGTAGAATGCCAAGAGATGAAAAGCTAAAAAAACAATTTGATGCACTTGTC
>JAAZVG010000108.1 GCA_018623655.1 Flavobacteriaceae bacterium | reverse complement strand
GAACACACTTAAAATGATGTTAATCATTTTGAATTAGGTATATAGTTTGAAGGGTAATTTCAAAATCTCGAGGTGTAAAATCAAAGTTCGATATTTGAATAGAGTTGTCTACTAAGCAAACAGAAAAAGCACCCGATTGGGTGCTTTTTCTGTTTTAACCGTTTGTGATACCTACAATTCAGCCAAACATTATCGAGCATTACATCAATTTACCTAAGAATACTTGTGCCTTAGAATTAAAAGGGTTTCCGCTGGCTCTTCGATTAGAGGTAATTTGACCGGTATGCCAAATAGCATCCGATAAAGGGCCGTTGATCGCATTCCAAAAAGGAAAAGACATACTTTGACCACCGAAGTTGATTTTTACAGTGACTTCAGAGACTTTGAGCCCTTCTGAGATCATATCAGCCATTTTTTTAAGGTTTAATAACGTCTTCGTTCTGTATTCTGTAAAAGACATTTCATATTTGGTTCCTGTCGGATATTCCTTATCCTGCAATGCGTACATCACCATATCCGTTAAGCCATAGATATGTTCCAAAACATCTAACGAAGACCGGCTGTCTTCGCTTGGCTTATACGAAAGGTCAACATCTCTTAGGCCATCAGTTGCCCAATAATATCTAAACCCTAATCCTTCGATCATTCTGATAATTACTGTTTCAGCACTAAAAATGTCAGCATAAGCGCCAATTTCAGAAAAAGGTAAAGCGCCATTGGGTTTGTCTAAGTTGTTCATAATTATGGATTTAATTGTTCATAGATCTCATTTTCAAATTAGGTAAAAAGATTAGAAGCCTTCATATCAATAAATGGCAGAATTTGCCTCATGATATAAAATGATTCGTTTAATATGTATATTGAAAAGCTACTAAAAATTTAATTAAAATGGAGATTAACAGGCTGTGGTCTAGGATATTTGGGATATTTGGAATCGTTGGAGGGATTGTCCTGTTTTCTGGAGATATGTTGTTTTACTATGATCCAATCAATACAAATCTGTATGAAAACATGGGGAAAGCCTCAGATTCTAGACTAATAGGAAGTACAATTTCGGCCTTGCTAGCCGCCTGGTTCTATGTATTAGGCTGCATTCATGTTTATCAGGCTTTTAAACCTTCAAAACCAATAATTAAAAATCTCATTTTTGCCTGCTTCGTAGCGATCTCAATTTCTTACGGTGTGGTACATGGGGCTTTTATGGCTATTGCCACTTCATCTAAACTGGCAATGATCAATAATCTAGATTTAAATCAGGCAGTTTACTTAGCTGTTGAGGCAAATAATATGCTGCGATTCATTGTATATCCAATTTTCGGGCTTTTATCATTTTTATTTATTGTTGAAGTCTGGAAACGAAGAAGCTGTTATCCACGATGGATCATCTTATTCTTTCCACTAATTCCGTTTTTACTACAAGATTTTATTTGCAAAAACTTATCTGGGAGCATTTCAATAGTCGTATGTGGCGGATATCTAAACCTTATCCTGGTCGTTTTTTTCACTGCTTCTTCTATTGCTCTGTGGAATAAAAATATTAAATCGGTCACGAGATAAATATTTTTCATACCTTAAATAATTGATAATCAAACCTATAATAAACATGAAAAAAATCGTTTACTTACTTGCCATTCTCTTTGTCATTTACTCTTGCGCTGAAACAACTTCAACGAATTCAGCATACGATGAAAACAATGAAATTTTTAATACCCATGTTGAAACCTTTAAAAACCATTTCTTAAAAGGTTTTGAAGAGGAAAATTTAGAATTAATGCTTTCGATGTATGCAGATTCGCTTTCATGGGACGGACCTAATGAAGGTGGGGTAACTTTCAATAAATCAGATCTTTCAGGTGTGATTACCAGCTATCTTGAAAATTTTGATGACATAAAATTAAATAACCAATTATACTTCGGAGGATCTGTATACTCTAATCCGATGGAGCCTTTCGAAGACCCTAATTATATCAGAGTAGTCGGTACTTGGACAAATACACACACCGCAACCGGGGTTCCGACAACACTGAAGTGGCATGCAGTGATGTGGTTTAATGAAGATGGCAAGGTGTATCGAGGCACCGATTGGATGGATGTATCTAGCTTAGAAAGCCAAATCATGAGACAGGCAAATAATGATTAAATAGAGAACGTACTCAACCAAACTTAAAAGCCTCTTATTTCATCAAGAGGCTTTTATTATAAAACCAACCAATTTTAACACTATGGAAGAACTACTTCTTGGCGCCAGCCTTCTATTCATGCTGTTTTATTTAGGGCTCATTCTCATCTATATCGTCGGAATTTGGAACATCTACATAAAGGCAGGGCAACCCGGCTGGGCATGCATCATACCTCTGTATAATGTGTGGGTGTTACTTAAAATTGTAGGTAAACCCGGATGGTGGTTACTTCTCTTTTTAATACCTGGAGTAAACGCTGTTTTTGCCATTTGGACAACGAACCTTCTCGCCAAGAGTTTCGGAAAAGATATCGCCTACACCCTTGGGCTCATCTTCTTACCTGTGGTTTTTTATCCGATACTTGGGCTAGGCTCGGCAACCTATCAGGGGCCTGCGGGGAAATAATTAAAGACATGCCTAAAAGCTGGAACGAAAAATTCGAATCAAAGGCTACTCACGACATCAAAGTGATCGAGAAAGATTTTTGGAGTCAAAAGGCGGGTGATCGCATGCTGATTCCTACCCCTAAACTCATTGAAGATTACGTCAATCAAAGTGAAAAAGGAATGAGTATTGACCCCGTTCAAATGCGTATCGACTTAGCCGCAGAACTGGGAGCAGATTTTACTTGTCCCATGACTACTGGGATTTTTACTAGAATCATGGCCGAGAAAAATCTAGAACTTCACAGCAATAATTATGAAGCGATGACCCCCTTTTGGAGACTTGTTGACCCCAAGAGTGATCTAGCTAAAAAACTGAGTTGCGGCAAAGGAGTGATTCAAAAACTAAGAGAAGACGAAGGCACCTAAAACTGTGAAATCTGCTCGTCTAACCAAGCGGTTCGATTTAGTGTCCACTCTTTAAGGTAGTCTACCTCTTCGTTGTAGGTTTGACCTACAAAGAAATTAGGCCACACCCATTCACCTAAAATCGGCCAGCGACTAAAATTGTACCCGGCATTATTCGAGCTATCTAATAATTCGCGATACTGCTCAATTTTTGCAGCAATCGAGGCATCAGATAATACTCCTTGGCGAAGACTAGTAAATCTCGTTTTAACGGCCTCCTTGAAAGCGGGGTCTTGCATAAGTCGCATCCACCAGAACGGAACCGGATAAAAATCACCCGGACAACGATCACTCAAACGATAAGCCCAAACATCGTAGCGTTCTGCCGCACAATAATTTGCGTTACCATAGGCTAAATTAAAATCCCAAACCGGACCCATTTTTAATTTCTCGTCTCGATCTTTTGTGAGCCAAGTACTAAGCCGGTATCCATCCACATTATTTCCTAATTCGGTCAAAATAAAAAAGTCGACAAAGCTATCTACATCAATGTAGGCCTTGTAACCCTCATTGGCATCAGTAAAATTTTCAGATTGAAGAGCATCTTCAAAGTCACTAATATACCGTTGAATGTAATCTTTTTGAGCAGCGGTAATCGTTTCAGCATCAGGCGTCTCATAGAGAAAATGAATGACCGATTGCTCTGAGCTCGTGTATTTCGATGCAAACGCGGTGGTCGGGTTAATGTCAGTTCCTTTATCGATCTTCAGAATGTATCCGCCAGTAAGGGCAGAGCCTTCATTCTCGGCAGGTCGTAATTCATTAATATCGATTCGATTGGTATCGCGCTTTAGTCGCTCCATCAGCACATAAACCCCATCGTTTTGATCATTCAAGTTCAAATTCACATACCGTGTTCGAGAGGCATATCTACCCATATCCTCAGAAAGGGAATAGGTAAGCACATTACGCATGAGTGATTTATCACCATAGGGCGCTTGAAGAATCCAATCCTCTTCTTCAGGGAGACTAAGTAGCGAGACATCTACATCTAATTCAAAATCTTCGGTAGACCGCGTTTCAAATCCGTATTGTTTTTTCGGATAAAAATATTGGGAAGACTGCCCACGCGTTTCTATCCCTACCGGCCCTTCAAACAGTGGCTCTCCCCGATCACTAATCTTCAAAATAGCCTGAATCTTAGGCTCATCGGGTATGGTTACATTTTGGGTATAAATAGCAACCAGTGGTAGTGCATTTTCGGGGTATTCATAAACTACCTCACCCCCTTGATTATCTCCCGGAAGGGTATCTTTCGAACAAGCAACAAACAAAAGAGATACAAAAAGAAGGAGCTTAAGAGGAGATTGTCGCATGTGGTAAGGTTGTAAATGTTAAATATAACAACTCAGATTCAACGGCAAAGAGATTTCGATTAGATTTGAGAGGATTGAATCTTTTAAACCAATATTTATGAAGCAATTATATGCGATTGCTAAAGCACTTTTAGTGGTGCTTGCCTCTTGCACCAGTGCCCCAAGTGATGATTTAGGAGTAACTATCGGAGTTCAAACCTACTCTTTCAGAACTCAAGATGATGAAAGCCCACTAGCCATACTAGATTACATTAAAGCGACCGGCATAAAACATGTCGAACTGATGGGTAACCATGCAGAACCTTTCGCTGGTGCCCCTACCAGCCCAATGGATGATCCTGCTAAACGCGCTATTCTAATTAAGCAATGGCGCCAGCAAGAACTTACCGAGGAAGAAGCGGAACTCGCCGTTCTACTGCGCGCGGAGGTAGCACAATTCAGTGCAGCTATGGCACAATGGCGCTCTGAGGTGGATTATTCAAAATTTGAAGAACTCCGCGATCTGTATGCAGCCAACGGAATTTCAATTTATGCCTTCAAGCCATCGGTTTTCGGAAAAGACAATACCGATGACGACATTAGATACGGAATGCGTGCGGCAAAAGCACTAGGCGCGAACCATGTTACCGTTGAGCACCCTGAAGATGATGAGCATACCGCTCGTCTGGGTAAAATCGCCGAAGAAGAAGGAATTCTTATGGCCTACCACGGGCACATGCAACAAACCCCAACCCTTTGGGATACTGCCCTTACACAATCAAACAGTAACAGTATGAACCTAGATTTCGGACACTACATCGCCGCCGAAAACGAAAATCCACTTCAAATCATCAAAGACAAGCATGCTTCAATCTCAAGCATGCACCTTAAGGATCGTCAAAAGCAATCAAACGGTGGCGGAAATCTGATGTGGGGAACCGGAGACACCCCGATCGCAGAGGTCCTTACTCTTATTCGCGATAACGGATACACCTTTCCAATCACCGTTGAATTAGAGTATGAAATCCCTGAAGGCTCAGACGCTGTTCAGGAGGTAAAGCGTTCTTATGAGTACATCAAAAACATCTTAAAGCCATAAAACAATTTCTATTTATACTTAGTTTATTCTTGCTTTCTCCTGTCTTCG
>JAAZVG010000107.1 GCA_018623655.1 Flavobacteriaceae bacterium | reverse complement strand
ATTCGTGTTGATGGTGTTGTTACTTACAATGAATGCTGCTGATTATGCGCTTCAGCTCAAAGGTTACGAAGCTTATCCGTTAGCTGGCGTATTTCCAGTAAGTGCATCTTTAGAACCTTTTATGAGTCAGTTTTCGATTGATTCCCTTGTGATCATTGAACGCTCTGCTTGGTGGTTACATATCATTGGTATTCTATTTTTTCTCAATTATCTGTATTATTCAAAACACTTACATATTCTATTAGCCTTTCCCCATACCTTCTATTCTTCTCTTGAACCAAAGGGTAAAATGCATAATAATGAGGTTGTGACTGCAGAGGTTAAATTGATGTTAGGGCTTCCTGCCGATCCAGTTTCCTCTGAAGAGGTGTCTTTTGGGGCTAAGGATGTAACGAATTTATCGGCTTTACAACTTCTAGGAGCTTTTTCATGTACCGAATGTGGTCGATGTACAGCTGCGTGTCCGGCGAATCAAACAGGAAAATTATTATCCCCTCGCAAAATAATGATGGATACGAGAGATCGTGCTACTGATTTAATTGAAAAGAGTGGTGCGGTGAAGGAGCACTTTTTACTTGATAAGTATATATCTCGTGAAGAGCTTTGGGCGTGTACCACTTGTAATGCATGTGTTGAGGAATGTCCTATTGGAATTAGCCCAATGTCAGTCATATTATCGATGCGTCAATATATAACAATGGAAGAGGCTTCGTCTCCTTCAGAACTAAATTCAATGATGACTAATATTGAAAATAATGGAGCTCCATGGCCTTTTAATAATGAAGATCGTTTAAAATGGATAGACCCGTCTTAACTGTTAAAACCATGTCAGAATACGCCTCCGAAGGTAAAATGCCTGAGGTGTTGTTTTTTGTCGGATGCGCAGGAAGTTTTGATCAACGTGCTCAGCAAGTAACCAAAGCCTTTGTTAGGCTCTTGAACAGCGCCAATATATCTTTTGCTGTTCTTGGTAAAGAGGAAACGTGTACAGGAGATCCTGCAAAACGAGCAGGTAACGATTTTCTTTTTCAGATGCAGGCTTTGTCTAATATCGAAACTATGAATGCTTATGGGGTAAGAAAAGTCGTCACTACTTGTCCGCATTGTTTTAATACAATTAAAAATGAATATCCTTCGTTGGGCGGAAACTACGAAGTGCTTCATCACACTCAATTTTTAAAACAGTTGTTAGAAAAAAACCTTATTAGGGTTGAGGGCGGGAGTTTTAAAGGTAAAAAGATTACCTATCATGACCCCTGTTATTTAGGAAGGGCTAATGATATCTATGAAGCTCCAAGAGAAATCATCAAAAAGTTAGAAGCTGAGATCGTCGAAATGAAGCGTTGTAAGAAAAATGCACTTTGTTGTGGCGCTGGCGGAGCTCAAATGTTTAAGGAATCAGAGCCAGGAAAAAAAGAAATTAACCACGAGCGTTCAGAAGAAGTGAAAGGGAGTGGAGCATCTATTGTTGCTGCTGCTTGTCCCTTCTGTAATATAATGTTAAATGATGGTACTACTGCTACAGATTCGTCAGTAGAGGTTAAGGATTTAGCTCAGCTTATTGTAGAAGCTTCAGATTTATAAGAGGAATTAGTATGAAAATTCGTTTTGAAGAACTTCCTGATCAGTCTAGAATTTGGATTTATCAATCTAATCGTCCATTTTCTGAAGAAGAGATGGAGCGATTAGTCCCCAGTTTAGATCACTTTATAGCTAAGTGGTCAGCTCATGGTATACCATTAAAAGCGGCTTACACACTACCTTATCGACGATTTATTGTTTTGGGAGTTGATCAGGATACTCAGAAGGTTTCAGGCTGTTCTATAGATGATTCAGTTCGTTTTATTCAAGAACTTGAGAAGGAGTTTGATGTCACTTTACTCGATAAAATGAATGTTACCTTTAAGCAAGGTGAGTATTTGGCCTATAAATCTTTATCAGAATTTAGAAAAATGGTTAAGGATAAGGCTGTTTCAGCGAATACTATAGTCTTCAATAATCTTGTGGATAATAAAGGTGAGTTTGAGACTCATTGGGAAGTATCGGCAAGTGATAGCTGGCATTCTCGTTTTTTGTAATTTAACTCAATGATCAATAAACACTTCTGGCTGTTTTTAGTCATCTTAAACTCCTTCCACAGCTATTCTCAGGTATTAAATTCTAGCGCATTAGATGCAGAGAGTCTAAACCAGCAAATGGTTTGGGTCGATAGTATTTATGCTCAGATGACCCTAGAAGAAAAGGTTGGGCAACTCATAATTGTTTTTACTGACTCTAAACCTTCAGAAGATGAACCTAAGCGAATAGAGTCGTTAATAAATAACCTGCATATCGGCGGATTATTGTTTTCAGTAGGTAGTCCAAAGCGACAATTAGAGCTTACTCATCGATATCAAAAGCGTGCAAAAATACCGTTACTAATGACGATGGATGCGGAATGGGGGCTTAATATGCGATTAAAACCATCCTTTGCATTTCCTTGGAACATGACTTTAGGTGCCACGCGTGATTCTGAGCTAATTAAGAGGGTAGGAGCGCGAATAGGGGCTCATAATAAGCGCGTTGGGATTCATATTAATTATGCTCCTGCGGTAGATTTAAACACCAATCCGCTTAATCCAATTATCGGAAATCGTTCTTTTGGCGAAGATCCTAAAGTGGTAACTGCTCTAGCATCAAAATTTTATGAAGGAATGTGGAGTCAAGGGGTTATGGGCTCAATCAAACATTTTCCAGGCCATGGAGATACCGCTGCGGATTCGCACTACTCACTACCAGTGGTTACTGCAGATCGAAAGCAATTAGATACCTTACAATTGGTTCCTTTCAAACGAATGATTGACTCTGGGGTCCACACGGTTATGGTTGGACATTTAGCACTTCCTAAACTAGAAGCATCTATAAATGAACCAGCATCTATTTCTAGATATATAATTACCGAACTTCTTCAAGAACAATTAGGTTTTGATGGTTTGGTGATAACAGATGCCTTAAATATGAGAGGAGTAAGTGAGGGTATTAATCCCAATGAAGTAGGCCTGAAAGCATTTGAAGCAGGAGTGGATATCATCCTGTATCCACTCGATGTAGAATCGACAGTATCGATAATGTTGGATAAAATAAAGAACTCTACGCATTTGCAGGAAAGATTAGAGCAGTCGGTAAAGAAAATACTCAAGGCCAAGTATCTTTTCGGACTGAATAAAATGAAATTGCCTTCGTTGGAAGGACTTAAAGAAGCCCTAGAAACACCTGAAGACTTGATGCTCAGGGAGCAAGTTTATGAGTCGGCTATCACGATAATTGATGATCAGAAACATCTTCCACTTTCGATTGCAAATCGGTATTTGTATCTATCTTCTAATTCAGTAGATGACCAATTGTTCTACGAATCTTTAGCTCGATACGCCGCTGTAGAAAAGGCCTCTCTATCGAACCTTGAGCAAATTAAGCGAGAGAATTATGATGCGATTATTTTAGGTCATTTGCCTGATACGAGTACTCCTTGGAAAAAGACGGTATTCTCCGAAGACTTCATACAGAATCTTGATCAATTAGAATCATTTAATATTCCAATAATTATTGCGCATTTGGGAAGTCCCTATGCATTAGAGGCTTTGGATGAGACCAAGGCATCCATATTGGTCGGATATCAAAACACATCTGAGTCGCGAAGTGCAGCAGCGCAAGCCATTTTTGGAGCTATCGAGGTAAAGGGAAAGTTGCCTGTAACGGTAAATGAGCGATTTAGGGTAGGTATGGGTATTGAATACCCAGCTAAAAAGCTAATTTCTTATTCAAAAGTTCCTGAAAGAGTGGGTCTGTCGAGTGAAAAACTTAAAAAAGTAGATCGGCTTATCCAAAGGGTGGTAGATAACGAGATGGCGCCAGGAGGTCAGTTAATGGTTGCAAGAAAAGGAAAGGTGGTGTACGAGCGTAATTTTGGGTATCAGACTTATAAAAAAAAAGAAGTAATTGATTGGGATACTCGTTATGATATAGCGTCAATCACAAAAATTGCTGCGAGTCTCCCGCTAGTTATGCGCGCCCAAGAAAAAGGTGAAATTAGTCTTGGAGACCGTTTTTCGTATTGGTTTAAAGAATTAGAAGGTACAGCGATAGGTCAAACCTCATTGATTGCTGCTCTTTCACATAATGGCAGATTACCTGCCTGGATCCCTTTTTATAAAGAAACCTTAGATAAAAAGAATCGTCCATCACCTCAATTTTATGCTGCTCAAAGAAGCAAAGATTTCGACATCGAAGTAAGTGAGTCTTTATTTCTCAAATCAGATTATCCAAAAGAAATGTTTCGCCGTATTAAGGAGTCAAGTTTGGAGTCTAAAAAGTACCGTTACAGTGATTTGCCATATTATCTTATTTTTTGGCATTTCACTAATCAATATGGTGCTTTTGATAAGGAAATAGAAACATTTCTTTATCGCCCATTAGGATTAAGTTTTACTTCATATAATCCACTTCAAAATGTTAAAAAAGAGATAATTGCACCTTCAGAATTCGATACCTATTTTCGACATGATTTACTTCAAGGGCATGTGCATGACATGGGTGCAGCTATGATGGGAGGGGTAGCAGGTCATGCAGGTGTTTTTAGTAACGCGAACGACCTTACCAAACTCATGCAAATGTACCTTCAAGGCGGCTCTTATGGTGGGAAGCGATTTTTAAAAAATTCTACAATAAGAAGATTTAATACATGTTATTATTGTCACCAAGGAAACCGGAGGGGTGTTGGATTTGATAAGCCACAGTTAGAAGGTGAAGGCTCTACCTGTGGTTGTGTTTCTTCGAAATCATTTGGTCATCTCGGTTTTACTGGCACCTATGTATGGGCAGACCCAGAGACAGAGCTAGTGTATGTTTTTCTTTCGAACCGAACCTATCCCAGTATGGATCGCAATCTTCTTGGCAAGACTAACATGCGTACTGAGATTCAAAGAGCGATTTACGAATCGCTGCTTTAGTGTTATGGCATTATATTTGATTAAAATCGAGCTGTGAGAATTGCAATGGTATGTTATCCCACCTTTGGTGGAAGTGGAGTAGTCGCTACAGAGCTTGGAATGGCACTGGCTCGAGCCGGACACGAGGTGCATTTTATTACCTACAGTCAACCTGTGCGCCTAGCTCTTCTAGAAAAGAATATCTATTATCATGAAGTAGATGTTCCTGAATATCCGTTATTCAAACATCAACCGTATGATTTGGCACTTTCAAGTAAGCTAGTTGATACTATAAAAGCTTATAAAATAGAGGTGCTTCACGTTCATTATGCGATACCCCACGCGTACGCTGGGTATATGGCTAAAAAAATGCTTAAGGAAGAAGGAATCATTATTCCTATGGTTACCACCCTTCACGGAACAGATATCACTCTTGTAGGTAGCCACCCTTTTTATAAAACAGCGGTAAACTTTAGTATCAATAAGTCAGACATTGTAACGGCAGTTTCTGAAAATCTTAAAGAAACTACCTACAATATGTTTGAGGTAAATAGGGAAATAGAAGTTGT
>JAAZVG010000106.1 GCA_018623655.1 Flavobacteriaceae bacterium | reverse complement strand
GATTGTGGTCATATCCCGGGATGTAAGAATTGTGATGTAAGTCTAACTTACCATCGATTAGATCACACTTTAAGATGTCATTATTGTGGTTATTCTGAATCAGCGGCCCATTCTTGTACTAAATGTCATTCACCTTCTTTAGATAAACATGGGCTTGGCACTCAGCAATTAGAGGAATTGATTACTGCATTATTTCCTAATCACCAGGTTGCCCGTATGGATAGAGATACCCAAAAAGGAAAATCAGGCCACCAAAGACTTCTTGAAAAATTTGAAAATCAGGAAATACAACTTCTCGTTGGTACTCAGATGGTTAGTAAAGGGCTAGATTTTAAAAATATAGGTTTGGTTGTGGTGGTGAATGCTGATCAGCTTTTGCATCGTGCAGACTATAGGGCGCATGAGCGAGCTTTTCAGCAATTGACACAGGTTTCTGGAAGAGCGGGGAGAACCTCTGATACCTCTAAGGTTCTCATCCAGACCTTTGATCCGAATCACCGGGTATTTAAAAGCTTACAGAATCTCAACGAATCTGATTTTATAGAAAGTGAATTCACGGAGCGAAGACTTTTTAATTATCCGCCCTATGTCAGGATGATTAAGATTCAGTTTTTAGCAAAGCAAGTGATTTTAGCCATTGAGGGTGCCTCTTGGTTTGCTAAGGCCGTAAGACAAATAGAAGGGGTAGTCGTATTAGGAAATGATGCCCCTAATATTGAGAAGATAAGGAACCAATACTACCAACAGATACTTATCAAAGCTCCGCCTAATTACCCAATGCATACGCTTAAAAGACAGTTGCTTCGATTTAAGAAATCATTCGATAACGTTTCTGGGTTTTCAAAGATCCAAGTGATATTTCACGTCGACCATATTTAATAGCGTTAGATACTTTTCAAATTGCTTGTTTAATAGTCTTTTAAAACTTATTTTTGCACGCATTTTTAACTTATTATAATGAACCAATACGAAACTGTTTTCATTTTGAATCCCGTTCTATCTGATACTCAGGTAGAGGAAACAGCCAAGAAGTTTGAGAGCTTCTTAAAAGAGCGTGGTGCTAAGTTCGTCGCCAAAGAAAACTGGGGACTTAAAAAATTAGCCTACCCTATTCAAAACAAGAAGAGTGGTTTTTACCATTTGTTTGAATTTCAAGCTCCGGCTGAATCGATTAACGAACTAGAGCTTGAATTTCGCCGTGATGAGCGAGTAATGCGATTTTTAACTGTGAAGTTAGATAAGCATGCTATCGCTTGGGCTGAAAAGAGAAGACAAAAACTTAAAACTGCTTAACTATGTCAACGATTGAACAACAAGCGAAGGGAAAGAAAGATGGTGAGATTCGCTATCTAACCCCTTTAAATATAGATACTCAGAAAGAAAAGAAGTACTGTAGATTTAAGAAATCTGGTATTAAGTACATCGATTACAAAGACCCAGATTTCTTACTGAAATTAGTTAACGAGCAAGGTAAGATATTGCCAAGGCGTTTAACAGGAACTTCACTGAAATATCAACGTAAAGTATCACAAGCCATAAAACGTTCACGTCATCTGGCACTGATGCCATATGTTGGCGATATGCTTAAATAAGAAAACGATATGGAGATTATTTTAAAAGAAGACGTTCAAAACCTAGGGTTTAAGGACGATATCGTTTCGGTAAAAAACGGATATGGGCGTAACTTTTTGATCCCTAAGGGTCTTGCAGTTCTTGCAACTCCTTCGGCACGTAAGGTTCACGCTGAAAATTTAAAGCAACGTGCACACAAAGAGGCTCAACTTATCGATGAAGCTAAAACGATAGCTGAGAAGATTAATGCGCTTTCGCTTAAAATTAGTGCAAAAGTTGGCGCTGGAGATAAGCTTTTTGGATCAGTAACTAACATTGACTTGGAGGCAGCCTTATCAAAAGAAAGTGTTTCTATTGAGAGAAAATACATTCTTGTTCAGGGAGGTTCTGTTAAACGTTTAGGGTCATACGTGGCGAAAGTGAGACTTCATCGCGAAGTTTCTGCTGATTTAGCTTTTGAAGTAATTGCTGAGGCATAACTTTCAAATTTAATTTGAACAGATTAAGGGCCTCTATGGCCCTTTTTTTATACTATGAAATACCAAAGGTTAAGTAAGGAACAGTTTGAAATATTAGTAGAAGAATTTTCTAAATTTTTAGCAGTTCATGGAATTGATAAACCAGAATGGGAGCGACTTCAAACTAGTGAGGTTCAACGCGTAGATGATCTCCTCGATGAGTTTAGCGACTTAATTTGGAAGGGGGTTTTATCTAAAGTTAAGTACCTTGAGAATCTCTCTGAACATTTTATCTATCTCTTTTCAAGAGAGGATAATGGTCTCGAGCTTATAGCTGTAGAGGCCCAAGTCGCTGGTTTAGACTTGAGAACTTCAGAAGGTTTTAAATGGTTAAAGCAAAATTATTTAGACGAACGTGTGATTTATCGTAGAGCAACTAAGGCATATTCTGAGGATCCGTTTAAAGATCTATTTGAATTGATTCAAAAAGGTGCGGTAATCACAAAAGGTGATCTTTATATTTGGTTTAAGGATTGGTTAGATAATAATTAGAAATATGGCAACATCTGCATCATTAGCTAGAGGTACTAGAGATTTTTATGGTAGCGAATTTATTCGTAGGTCTTACATCATTGAAGTAATAGAAGGTGCTTTTAAAAGATTTGGATTCTCTGCGATCCAAACTCCTAGTTTTGAAAATTTAGATACCCTCATGGGTAAGTATGGAGATGAAGGCGATCGATTAATCTTCAAAATTCTAAAATCTGGAGATTACTTGTCTAAAGTAAGTGATCAGGATCGAGCTGAACTCTCTTCAGCTGCTATGACTCCTCAGATTAGTGATAAGGCACTAAGATATGACCTTACAGTTCCTTTTGCCCGATTTGTAGTTCAGCATCAAAATGAACTTCCTCTACCTTTTAAGCGTTATCAGATTCAGCCCGTGTGGCGGGCAGATCGTCCGCAGAAAGGACGATTTAGAGAGTTTTATCAGTGCGATGCAGATGTAGTAGGGGCAATGTCCTTGTGGCAAGAAATAGATCTTATCCAACTGTATGATACCGTGTTTTCTTCATTAGGTCTAGTTGGAGATAACTATCCGACCTTAAGAATGAATCATCGAAAAATTTTAGCGGGTATTGCAGAGTGCTTTGGAATAGAAGACCAGCTTATTCCTTTTACTATTGCTTTAGATAAACTTGATAAAATTGGTTCTGAAGGTGTTTTAAAAGAATTGAAGGAGCTCGGTTTCAATGATTTGGTCTTAGCTAAGGTTGATGAATTTTTAAAAGTCGAATCAAGCTTAAACGAGCAGCTTAATTTTTTAGATGAATTATTTAGCCAGTCTCAACAAGGTAAATCAGGAGTTGACGAAATACGATTCTTATTAGAGCAGCTTGATGAAGTTAATCTAGAGTCTATTCGATTAAAACTGGATTTGACTTTAGCTAGAGGGTTAAACTATTACACAGGCGTAATCTTTGAGGTTTCGCCCCCTGACGGAGTTCAAATAGGCTCTATTGGTGGTGGAGGCCGCTACGATAATTTAACGAGTCAGTTTGGTGGTCAACCCCTGGGAGGTGTTGGAATTTCTTTTGGTCTTGATCGAATCTATCTGGTCTTAGAAGCTTTAGATTTATTTCCAGAAAATGTTTCCGATCGTCTAGATGTGTTTATAGTCAATTACGATGACCCAACCGCAAAGCAACTTTTACCTTTTATTCAAAAACTCAGAAAGACCGGTCTTTCGGTTGAAATGTATCCTTTGGCCACAAAGATTCAGAAACAATTCAAATATTTAGATAAACGTAAGGCAGAGTTAGTTCTTTTCCCTAAATCCGAACTCTTGATCGAGGGTAAGATTGAAGCTAAAAATCTTTCTAGTGGGAAGGTTGGTATCTTCTCACTATCTGAGGTAGATCAAATAAAAGAGGCCCTTAGTTAGGGCCTTTTTTTATTCGAAATAAGAGAATGATTCTCCTGCTTTAATTTTCTGAACACTATAGTAAATCAATCGAATGACATTAGCGACATCCTCCTTATGAACGGTCTCTACAGTGGTATGCATGTAACGTAGTGGTAAAGAAATTAGCGCTGAAGCGACACCTCCATTACTGTAAGCGAATGCATCGGTGTCTGTACCTGTGTAACGCGAAGATGCATGGCGCTGGAAGGGAATTTTATTTTCTTCGGCAGCTTCAATAATTCGCTCTCTGAGAATGTGATGAATGGCGGGCGCGTAAGAAATTACTGGGCCATCACCAATTTTACTTTCTCCCTGCTCGATTTTACTGATCATTGGAGTAGTAGTGTCGTGGCATACATCGGTAATAATCGCCGCATTAGGTTTGATTCTTTGAGTGATCATTTCAGCACCTCTTAAACCGATTTCTTCTTGTACTGAGTTGGTTATATACAATCCGAAAGGAAGATCAATATTATTTTCTTTAAGTAAACGAGCAACTTGAGCTATCATAAAACCACCTGCACGATTATCTAAGGCACGGCAAACAAATTGGTTTTTATTAAGCACTTTAAAGCTATCCGGATAGGTGATTACGCAGCCCACATGTACTCCCATTTTTTCAACCTCTTTCTTGTCTTTAGCACCTATATCAATAAATATGTTTTCGAGTTTTGGATTTTCTTCTTTGCCTGGTTTACGGGTGTGAATCGCTGGCCATCCGAATACACCTTCTATGATGCCCTTTTTGGTATGAATGTTCACCCATTTTGACGGAGCGATCTGGTGATCACTACCACCATTTCTAATCACGTAGATCAATCCGTTATCTGAAATGTAATTGACATACCATGAAATTTCATCAGAATGAGCTTCAATAACAACTTTGTATTCCGATTCAGGATTGATAACACCTACTGCAGTTCCGTAGGTGTCTGTGATAAACTCGTCTACATAAGGCTTCAGGTAATTCATCCAAAGCTGTTGTCCCTGAGCTTCGTATCCTGTTGGAGATGCATTATTTAAATAATCTTCTAGAAAATTCAGCGCCTCTTGATTAAGTATATGATCTGTTTTCATCTAAGAATAAATTTGATCTAAATTTACAAATACTATGACGGCTTCGAGAAGAAAATACTGGCTATTTCTATTATTTCTCCCCATTTATTTGGTAGCCTTTTCTCAAGTCATCCAAGCTGAGAATGAACTAGAAGAAGCTGAATACACTGGAACTATTTCGCTTGATGAAGTGTATGTTTTATCTCCACTTCAATTTGAATCAAATACCCAGCGCAATCAGTATTATCGTTTGCGGATGCGCGTTTTCAAAGTTTTTAAATACGCCATGTTGGCTGAAGATCGATTAAAGACCGTTGAAGAACGGTTGAGTACCTTTAAAAGAAAAGGACAAAAGCGAGCTTACACCAAAAGAGTTAAGAAATATTTAGAAATCGAACTCACCGATCCTTTAAAGAAGCTTTCTCGTAATGATGGTAAAGTTCTCATCAGATTAATTGATAGACAAACAGGCTACAGTGCATTTGATCTTGTAAAAACTTTT
>JAAZVG010000105.1 GCA_018623655.1 Flavobacteriaceae bacterium | reverse complement strand
GAACAAAAAACGACTCCCATTTCTTCCCGTCAAATAACAATACTCGCGATTGATTAGCCACAAACAATAATCCTTGTTTAGACTGATCTATCGCCCAGTTCTGATTATCTGCGCCGTATTGTTCTGGCGAGTAGTTCTGTACCGCTGGAGCAAACTGCGCATAAACGATGCTCTGTGCCAATAAGACAAGTAATAGAGCCCTCTTTAAAATTCGCTGTGTAGTGCCGATTGAAAATCCTATTTTAGGAGGTGAAACCATAGATTAAGATTTATAAAGATATCCTATGAAATTTAGTATCCAAGCCATTGTAAGCAAAGGTCTTAGTATTTGTTTACTATTATCCGTGTCTGTCCTTTATTCTCAAGGGGTGTCAAACGCTCCACAGCTAAAGAATATCGGCCCAAGTATCATGAGCGGGAGAGTGGTTGATTTAGAGGTTAACCCCGAAGATCCGACCGAGTTTTATGTAGCCTACGCCTCAGGAGGATTATGGCACACTACCGACAACGGAACAACGTTTAACCCTATTTTCGACAATAGCCCAACTCAAAACATTGGAGATATCGCCATGCATTGGGCGTCACGCACGCTTTATGTGGGTACGGGAGAAAACAATTCTTCTCGATCGTCTTATGCTGGTGTCGGAATGTTTAAAACCACCTCAAATGGAGAGAAATGGGAGCACATTGGTCTCGAAGACAGCCACCATATCGGTAGAATTTTAATCAACCCTAACGACCCCAACCATATTCTAGTAGGGGTAATCGGACACCTTTACACACCAAACAAAGAACGAGGAGTCTTTGTGTCTTCTGACGGAGGAAAAACCTGGGAAAATAGTCTTTTCATCAACGAAAACACAGGAGTGATCGATCTGGCTTCAACTGAAGATTATAGCGTCATTTATGCATCAAGTTGGCAGCGAGACCGCAAAGCTTGGAATTTTGAAGGCTCTGGCGTAGGCTCTGGCATTTATAAAAGTGAAGACCATGGACGCTCCTGGGAACTTCTTACCACAGAGGAAAGCGGATTCCCCACAGGTAGCGGCGTAGGAAGAATCGGTCTTTCAGTCTTTGACCGACAGACACTGTATGCGGTTCACGACAGTCAATTCAGAAGAAAATCTTCTCAGAGAAAACCTTCGAAAAACGATGCGCTCACCAAAGACCAATTCAAAACTTTAAGCGTAAAAGAATTCTTGGCACTAAGCGACAAGGCGCTTAATGAGTTTTTAAAATCGAACGGGTTTCAAGAAAAGTATCGTGCACAAAATGTAAAACAGCTCGTTCGTGACGGGATAGCAAAACCATCAGACATTGCGCTTTATCTCGAAGATGCAAATGCAATGCTCTTTGATACTCCTGTCATTGGTGCAGAAGTGTATCGCTCAGACGATGCGGGCAAAACATGGAAAAAAACACACGAAAATGATATCGATGGTCTGTTTTACAGTTACGGATATTATTTTGCGCAAATTCGAGTTGACCCTTCTGATGTAAATACAATCTATTTGGCGGGTGTTCCGCTAATCCAATCCAAAGACGGCGGAAAGTCATTTAAGTCTATCAACAAAGAAAATGTACACGCTGACCACCATGCGCTATGGGTTAATCCTAAAAGACCTGGCCACCTTATCAACGGGAATGACGGAGGGGTGAATATCACCTATGACGACGGAGAAAATTGGACAAAAAACAATAGCCCTAGCGTAGGGCAATTCTATGCTATTCAGGTTGACTACCAAACCCCTTACAATGTTTATGGCGGTCTTCAAGACAATGGGGTTTGGACAGCTTCAAATCAAACCTCTGAGAACAGAAATTGGCAATCCTCGGGTCAAAATCCATGGAGGATGCTATTAGGTGGTGACGGAATGCAGGTCGAAGTTCACCGTGAAAACCCTTCTGTCGTATTTACAGGATTTCAATTCGGCAACTACTATCGAATTGAGTCAGGCAAACGTACAGCAATCACTCCTAAACATGAACTTGGAGAGGCTCCTTACCGTTTTAATTGGCAAACCCCAATCCTTTTGTCATCGCATCATCCAGATGTGCTTTATTTAGGGAGCAACAAACTTCATCGTTCGTTTGATCTAGGGGAGACATGGACAACGCTTTCTCCTGACCTTACCAATGGCGGGAAAAAAGGAAACGTCGCCTACGGAACATTAACAACAATTAGTGAATCTCCACTTCAATTTGGGCTTATTTATACAGGAAGCGACGACGGTCAAATCCACGTTACCAAAGATGGTGGTGCAAGCTGGCAACTAATCTCCGCTTCTTTAATCGAAGGGCGTTCTAAGGATCTTTGGATAAGTAGGGTGTTTGCGTCAAATCACAAAAAATCTAGAGTTTATGCCGCATTAAACGGATATCGAAATGATGACTTCACTCCCTATCTATTCGTTAGCGAAGACTATGGCGCAACATGGGAGTCTCTTGGTTCGGGGCTTCCTTTGCAGCCCATCAATGTAGTTGTTGAAGACCCTAAAAACGAAAACCTTTTGTTTGTCGGAAATGATCACGGAGTGTATGCAAGTCTAAATCGCGGAAAACACTGGGCTTCTTTTGATCAAGGCATGCCTGCCGTGGCAGTTCATGATCTTAAAATTCAGTCAGAAGCAAAAGACTTAGTGGTCGGCACACATGGGCGAAGCATCTATAAAGTAAATATCTCAGCACTTGAATCGATCGACGATTCAATTCTAGCGTCTAATCTTCATTTGTTCGCTCCAAAAAAGACAAGGGCTTCTAGCCGATGGGGAAGAAGTTGGTCTTCTTTTAGCGCTCCTTATCAGCCCGCCACCCTTATTAAATGGTATCAAAAACAGGCGGGGCCAGTACAAATTACTTTAGCCCTAGACGGCGCTACTGTGTTCGCTACTGAGATTGAAGGAATTCAAGGTTTACAAGAGTGGTCCTATTCTCTCACGATTAACAAGCAGTTCGTCAAATCCTTTGAAAAGAAATCTAAAAAACGACTAAAGGCAGCTTCTGACGGAAATTTCTACCTACCCAAAGGCAACTATATGTTGCGCATTCGAGGCGGGGAAGCCGAAAGCAAGCAATCATTGGTGATCGAATAAGACGATGTAATTATCTCAAAATAAGACGGTTATTGTTGCTTTTTATGACTTGTTGATGATTCTTGTATCGTGAACTGCTCGAAATATTTAAGCCTTTGGTGTTAAACCATATAGTCGTTGTAGATTATCTTATCGGTACGTACCTTTGCATGGTAATTTCTAAAGCGTTAAAACTAGACTTTCTATGTTCAGTTCTTCATTATTGCGCAAGGTAGTTATGGCTCTGTCTGGGCTATTTCTTATCTCGTTTTTAGCCCTTCACTTGGCCATCAATTTAGCTTCGGTTTTCTCAGAAGCGCTTTACAACGCTTGGTCGCATTTTATGGGCTATAATCCTATCGTTCAATTTGTTCTTCAGCCTGTGCTCGTTGGAGGTGTGATTTTACATTTCGTAATGGGATTTGTGCTTGAAGTGCAAAACAGAAAAGCTCGTGGCCCTGTTAGCTATAAAATGGGGTCAAAAGGAACTAACAGCAGCTGGTTGTCTAGAAACATGTTGCTTTCTGGCGGAGTTGTTCTCGCCTTCATAGGTCTTCATATGTACGACTTTTGGTTACACGAAATGATTTATAAGTATGTAGAATCAAATCCGATTGATACCAGCAGATACTATGGATTTACCGTAGAATTATTTGACCTTACAAGGACAGTGATCTATTCTGTAGCTTTTATTTTGTTGGGATTACACCTTTATCATGGGTTTGCCTCTTCAATGCAAACCATTGGTTTTGACAACAAATACGGCAAAGCGATTCAGGCCTTTGCAAAAGCTTATGCGGTAGTTGTTCCTGCTGGTTTTATCTTCATCGCAGTATATCACTTCTTAAACCCAATACAATAGTATGGCAAAGTTAGAATCAAGAGTTCCTAATGGCCCTTTAGCCGAGAAGTGGGGCAAGCATAAAAATGATATTCGACTGGTAAACCCAGCGAACAAAAGAAATATTGACATCATCGTTGTTGGTACTGGTCTTGCAGGAGCTTCAGCTTCAGCATCATTGGCAGAGCTAGGATACAATGTAAAGACCTTCTGCTACCAAGACTCCCCAAGACGTGCACACTCCATTGCCGCGCAAGGTGGGGTTAATGCCGCTAAGAACTACCAAGGTGACGGAGACTCTGTGTATCGTTTATTCTACGACACCATTAAAGGAGGAGACTATCGTTCGCGTGAAGCAAATGTTCACCGTCTTGCAGAAGTCTCTACTAATATTATTGATCAGTGTGTGGCCCAAGGGGTTCCTTTCGCTCGTGAGTACGGGGGGCTGCTCGACAACCGTTCCTTCGGAGGGGTTCAAGTGTCTAGAACTTTTTACGCCAAAGGACAAACTGGACAACAACTTCTTTTAGGTGCTTATTCAGCAATGAACCGTCAAATTCAGCGGGGCAAAATCAAGTCTCATACGCGTCACGAAATGCTAGATTTAGTTTTGGTTGGTGGAAAAGCTCGGGGAATTATTGCTCGCAACCTCGTTACTGGGGAGCTAGAAAGGCATTCTGCTCATGCTGTGGTGCTAGCAACAGGAGGATACGGAAACGTTTTCTATCTATCTACCTACTGCATGGGGGCTAACGTGATGGCCGCTTGGAGAGCACACCGAAGAGGGGCTCATTTTGCGAACCCCTGTTTCACACAGATTCACCCGACATGCATTCCCGTTTCTGGCGACCATCAATCAAAACTTACTTTAATGTCTGAGTCGCTGAGAAATGATGGTCGTATTTGGGTGCCTAAAAAACTAGGAGATGCTGAGGCTATTAGAAAAGGCAAGTTAAAACCAACCGACTTAGCCGAAGAAGATAGAGACTACTATCTAGAGCGCCGATACCCTGCTTTTGGTAACCTGGTGCCTCGTGACGTGGCTTCTAGGGCTGCAAAAGAGCGTTGCGATGCTGGATTCGGAGTTAATAAAACCGGAGAAGCGGTTTACCTTGACTTTGATTCTGCAATCATGCGATATGGCCGTGAAAAAGCCAACACCATGGGTCTAAAAGATGCTGATGACAAAAAGGTAAGAGCGCTAGGTGAAGAAATCGTAGAAGCTAAATACGGTAACCTTTTCCAGATGTACGAGAAAATTGTAAATGAGAACCCGTATAAAACACCAATGAAGATCTATCCGGCGGTACACTATGCAATGGGTGGTCTTTGGGTAGATTACAACCTGATGACTACTATTCCTGGTTGCTATGCCGCAGGCGAAGCGAACTTTAGTGACCACGGGGCTAATCGCCTTGGAGCATCTGCACTAATGCAGGGTCTGGCAGACGGATACTTTGTTCTTCCTTACACTATAGGAGATTATCTTGCAGACGATATTCAAACCGGTGCAATCTCAACCGATGCGCCTGAGTTCGAAGCTGCTGAAAAGGAAGTGAAAGGCCGCCTCGAGAAATTAATGTCTGGTTCAGGAAAGCACTCTGTGGATTACTACCACAAAAAATTAGGAAAAATCATGTGGAACAAGT
>JAAZVG010000104.1 GCA_018623655.1 Flavobacteriaceae bacterium | reverse complement strand
GTGTTTGAGCCAATAATCTTGTCTGAATATTTGTCGACGAACTCTAAGGGAAAGTTGCTTAGAATCCCTCCATCAGCATACATCTGTTTATCAATCATGACAGGGCTAAAAACAGGAGTAAGCGAAGCAGAAGCAAGCAAAGGCCTGATTAACGCTCCGCTACTGAACTCCTTCAAGGCACCCGTTAAAAGATTGGTTGCTGCAACATGTAAGGGAAGCCCTAACTCTTCAAAGCTATCGTGCAATAAAAAGCTCTTTAATGACTCATAATAGCGCTCAGTATCTATAAGGCCTGGTTTCGTAATACTAAAATAATTGTACTTAAAAAGTGGAGCTTCTTTGAAAAAAGAAAGCATGTCCTCGGTCGAATTTCCGTTTGCGAATAAGGCACCTACTAAAGCTCCTGCGCTAGATCCGGCAATACGATCAATTTTTATATGATGCTCTTGTAGCGCTTTAATAAAGCCTATGTGCGCCATGCCGCGAACACCTCCGCCAGAAAGAACAAGCGAAGTTTGTTTGTTACTTTGAAGGCTCATAAAAGACCATTTAACAACAAAGATAGCTACAAAATGATGTCTAATGCCTTAACTTAGAGATCCAAAAAACTTAAAGGATGAGTGACAATTATTATAATTCCAAAGACCTTAAAAACTTTAAAAACATCAGCGATTGGAGCAAGCCTCTTGGCGATCGATTTTTCGAATACTACTCAAAAGTATTCGAAGAAGGCGCTCTTTCTGCAAGAGAAAAATCATTAATTGCTTTGGCCGTGAGCCACGTAGTCAAATGTCCCTATTGCATTGATGCTTATACAAAAGATGGTTTACAAAGAGGTGTCACTGAGGAAGAGATGATGGAGGCTGTACATGCCGGGGCGGCTATAGAAAGTGGTGCTACCCTAGTTCACGCCGTTCAAATGATGAACAAGCACAAAAAGCTTTCTCACTAGATGACAAAACCATCTCTCCGGCGTTCGAATCACTTACTTTCAGACCCTAAACAACAAATTAAAATTTTAGCTTCTGGAGCATTTTCATCGGGCGCATTGCCAACTTTTTCAGAAACTTTAAACAAGCAGGATGTAACGCTTAAAACAGATACGCTCGATATTCTGCAAGTGAATCTAGGGTATATGTGTAACCAGACCTGTGCCCATTGCCATGTTGACGCAGGGCCAGACCGAAAAGAAATTATGTCCCCTGAAACGATTGATCAGGTAATCGATGCGATCGATCGTTTTCTACCTAATACTCTAGACTTAACAGGAGGGGCTCCTGAAATGAATCCTGAATTTAAAAGATTGGTAAGTGCCGCAGTTAAGCGTTCAGTAGACGACATTATTGTTCGGTCTAATCTTACCATTCTAGAATCAAATGATCATTTTAAATCTTATCCTCAATTTTTCAAAGAGAACGGTCTTCACGTGGTTTCATCGTTGCCGCACTATTCTATGAAAACTACAGATAGACAAAGGGGCAAGGGCGTCTTTTCTAAATCAATCAATGCGTTAAGACGATTAAACGCATTAGGTTATGGGCGTGTAAAAAATCTAAAGCTAGATCTGGTGTACAATCCTTCAGGCGCGTTTCTTCCAGGGTCAGAGAAAGAGCTTGAGGCTGATTTTAAGCGCAAACTAAAAACCGACTTTGATATTGATTTTAATCGACTCTTCTGTATTACAAATCTGCCGATATCCCGATTTTTAGAATATTTGCAGGCCTCTGAAAACTATGAAGAATATATGGAGGTGCTGGTAGCGGCTTTCAATCCGGCAACCTTGTCAGGTTTGATGTGTAGAAACACCCTTTCTGTCGGATACGACGGAAAGATATACGACTGCGATTTCAATCAAATGCTGCAGATGCCCGTCTCTGGCAAAAAACAGCACTTAATCGACTTACAGCGAGGTGATTATTCAGGCCGCAAGATAGTTGTTCATCAACATTGCTATGGCTGCACTGCGGGTTCAGGGAGTTCTTGTCAGGGAAGCATTAGCTGATTAACCCGTTCGATAATTGCTTGTTGGTCAATGCTCTTCATGGCCGATTCATAGCCCGGGAACGTGCTTTTGCCGAAAATTGAGGCGGGTAAATAAGGATATTTAACCGGATCAGGGAGCATCTGGTTTTCTTCAGGCTGCCCAAAGACCGAAAAACCACAATCAGGAGTGGTTGCCCCCCAAAGAGTAATAACAGGCAACCCGTAGTTTGCAGCAATATGCCCGTTGGCACTATCCATGCTGATCATAAGCCCTAAATCGCTCATTTTTTGCATTTGCGTTTCAAACGAAAGCATCGCAGTATTTTCATAAGCGATTCCTTCAGACACCCATTGATCAAATTGCTTTGATTCTCTACCACCAGCGCCAAACAATACCGTTCGGTATTTTTTGTTTAGCTCAATAAGCAATTGTCTCATAAGATCTTTCGGGTAGGTTTTATGGGGGTGTGCGGCAAATGGCGCCACACCTATTTTTTTCGTTGGTTTTCTAGACCGCGCCACTTCGTTTGACGATCGCAACATTGGTTCTTCTATCTTAAAGCCAAGGCTTGACAACACCTTTAGGTAAGATTGAACCTGGGTGTCTAGGCGCTCCTTTGGTTTAGGTTCTTTTTTTGTCCATCGCGCTCTTAAACGACGTTGTTTGTTTCGCTGACTGGTGTTCAGTCCATTAAGCCTTAAAAAGAAACACAGTATGCGGCTCCTAAGGCTAAAATGTAAATCGGCCACGTCTGTAATTCCTTTAGCAACAACCTCCCTAGAGAGTTTCCAAAGACCTAAAATGCCCCTATATTTTTTCGAGTCAAAAGAAATGCTGTTCAAACCCCTCTCTGACAAAAACAGCTTCAACGGTAAAGGTTTAGAAAGAACACTAACCTCAACCTCAGGAAAAGCCCTCTTAAAAGCCCTAATTAAAGGAATCGTCATTGCCACATCTCCAAGGGCAGAGAAGCGAATAATCAATATCTTTCGCTGAGTATTACTCGTTTTTGGCCTCACGTAACACCGGGTTTAAGTCGTCATCATTGTACATTTTCATTTGTTTGTAAACCTTCATGTACTTTTGCCCTGATTTAAAATCTTCTAGCAGCTGATTAATTGCGCTTATTAAATCAGTGCGCTGTTCAATCAAAACATCAAGCTTCTTTCGGCAAGCCATGCGGTGTTCTTTGCTCGCGTCGGGGCGACTGGCTTCTTCGTTCATGTGATAAATCTTCAAAGCCAAGATAGACAATCTGTCAAAGGCCCAAGCAGGGCTTTCAGTATTTATCTGAGCCTCTTTGCTCACACGAACCGTTTTAAATTCATTCAAGAAAAAAGCGTCAAGATTTTCAACCAATTCTGTGCGGTGTTGATTACTAGCATCTATTTTTCGCTTGAGTACTAGGGCGTCTTCTGGATCGATCTTCGGGTCTCTAATGAGGTCTTCATAATGCCATTGTACCGTGTCAATCCAATTCTTCAAATAGAAAAGGTGTTCAATTTCTTTTCTATCGTAGGGGTTTGACATCGGTTGATCAACATTATCAACCTTGTGATAGTCTTCGATACTCTCTTCAAAAATTTGATACGCCTTTGTAGTTAAATCTGATGCAATCATAGTTATTTGGTTCGAACTAAATTTTGTTCTATCTATTCTTAGTTTGTACTTTTACGCCCTCAACAATGTATTATGTGGACTTCATTCTTTAATTGGATCTCATTTTTATTCACTGATGTACTTTTAACCCCATACGACCTTTTGCGTTTTACTAGCAACTGGTGGTTGGCTAATGGTATCAACTGGCTGTTTGTTATCGTCGGCCTCATTGCAGGTGCTTATTGGATGAGTGAACTTAAGAAATATCACGAAAGCGGAGAGGAGAATAAAGACAACTCTGCGCACTCCTTCCTATAGATCGAACCCAATATCCTTGCGATAATTCATCTTGTCAAATTTCACCTGGCTCAAACTTTGGTAGCTTTTGGCGAGGGCTTCATCCTTATTTTTGCCAAGCGAGGTAACGGCGAGAACCCGGCCTCCAGAGGTAGTTACTACCCCATCTTTCAAAGTAGTCCCAGCATGAAAAACTACTGATTCAACAACCTGTTCAATCCCTTTAATTTTTTTGTTTTTCTCATAAGATTCTGGATACCCTCCTGAAACGGCAATTACCGTAGCTGCGGTTTGAGAATTAATGGAAAGCTCAACAGCGCTTAGGCTTCCTAGCGCGATAGCCTCAAATAAATCAACGGCATCGCTTTCAATTCTTGGAAAAACAACTTCTGTCTCAGGATCTCCCATCCTGACATTATACTCGATTACATAAGGCTCCCCCTCTACAATCATAAGGCCAATAAAGATGACCCCCTTATAGTTGTAGTTTTCAGCCTTAACCCCATCAACAGTTGGCTTAACCACTTCGTTTTCGATTCGTTCAAACAGCTTTTCGCTTACAAACGGCACAGGAGAAACAGCCCCCATTCCTCCGGTGTTTAGGCCGGTATCTCCTTCGCCAACCCTTTTGTAATCTTTAGCTAGAGGGAGAATCTTATAATTGCCCGTATTGTCTACCAAAACAAAACAACTGCACTCGATTCCGTCCAAGAACTCCTCGATAACCACTTTTTGTCCTGCTTCACCAAAACTATTGTGCGTTAGAAATTGAGCAAGCTCATTTTTTGCGTCCTCCAGCTTATCAAGAATAAGCACTCCTTTGCCAGCAGCTAATCCGTCCGCTTTTAGCACGTAGGGGGGAGTTAAGGTGTCTAAAAAAGCATCCCCTTCTTCTATGTTGTCTGAGGTAAAGGTTTGATAGGCCGCTGTAGGTACTCCATGTTTTTGCATAAAGGCCTTTGCAAAATCTTTTGAGCCTTCGAGCTGTGCAGCTGAGGCATCCGGCCCAACCACTAAAATGGAGTTTAAGCTAGGGTCGTTTTCAAAAAAATCTACAATTCCTTTAACCAACGGAACTTCAGGTCCAACGATTAACATTGTGATTTTATGCTCTAAGCAGGCGTGTCCTAACTCGGTAAACTGATCAACCCCAATGTTCAGGTTTAAGGCAATTTCTGTGGTTCCTGCATTTCCTGGAGCTACATAAAGTGCTTCGCATCGATTGCTTTCTGCGATTTTACTGGCAATAGCGTGTTCTCGGCCTCCAGATCCTACTATTAATACGCGATGATTCATTCTTTCTTGTTCTGATGATTAAATGTTCGGTGTTCTTTTTTATACCACTCCTCGGGCGCTAGGCTTTTAAAATATTCGATGGTCTTTGTAAGGCCTTCTTTTCGTTCAAACGCAGGGCTCCAATTAAGAAGCTCTTTTGCTTTACTAATGTCTGGTTGTCTTTGGGCGGGATCGTCCGAAGGTAATTTCTTGAATGAAATCAGCTGATTCGAGCCCATAATCGTTTTTATTTCAGTGGCGAAGTCTAAAATACTTATCTCCTCTGGGTTTCCGAGATTGACTGGTAAATGGTAATCAGACTGAAGCAAGCGATAAAGACCCTCCACCAGGTCGTCAACATAACAGAAGCTCCTGGTTTGTTTTCCGTCACCAAAAACCGTTAGTGACTCTGAGCGAAGAATTTGTCCGATAAACGCAG
>JAAZVG010000103.1 GCA_018623655.1 Flavobacteriaceae bacterium | reverse complement strand
CTCACCTAGAGGAGGCGCTTCGTTCAGGTTTAATTGATAAAGCTGTTGATTTAGATGCAGCTGCACAGTCAGATTTAGTTTTTGTAAGTATTCCTGTGGGAGCAGCATCAGAGGTCATATGTTCTTTACTTGATAAGGTTGATGAGCACACGCTCGTTATGGATGCGGGTTCAACAAAATCCGCACTCTGTAAGTCAATTAACGAACATCCGAATCGATCACATTTTCTAGCCGCTCACCCTATTGCCGGGACCGAATTTTCAGGGCCTACTGCTGCTAAGCCTGATTTGTTTGATGGAAAGTTGATGATTCTCTGTGAGATAGAAAAAACAGCGATCCGTCTTCAAGAAAATATATTAACTGCCTTTCAGAAGATTGGAATGCGTTTGCGTTATATGGATCCAGAATCACATGATAAACACGTGGCCTTTGTATCGCACTTATCTCACGTAAGTTCTTTCATGTTAGGAAAGACGGTTATGGATAAAGAGGTGGACGACCGAAATATTTTCGATTTAGCCGGAAGTGGTTTTGCATCAACGGTTCGTTTGGCAAAAAGTTCACCAGAAATGTGGGGTCCGATCTTCTTACAGAATAGGGAACACCTTAGTCACACTCTGGAGGCTTATATCTCGAACCTCCAAAAATTCAAAACGCTAATTGATAACGAAGACCTAGATGCACTTATCTCTGAAATGAAGCGAATAAATGCTATAGAAAAAATATTAAACCCATTACCTTTAACCCCTTAAATCACAATCATGGAAAATTCGAAAGCTTTACGCACTTGGCTAGATGATATGAAGTTAGATCATCCGCTTGTAATCGCAGGTCCCTGCAGTGCTGAAACTGAAACACAAGTTCTTGACATTGCTCATCAACTTAAAAATACTGATGTAAATTATTATCGTGCAGGCATCTGGAAGCCCCGTACGCGTCCTGGAAGTTTTGAGGGTGTTGGTGCCATTGGACTAAAATGGCTTCAACGTGTTAAAGAAGAAACTGGTCTTAAAACAGCAACCGAGGTAGCTAATCGCGCTCATGTAGAACTAGCATTAGAATATGATGTCGACCTTTTATGGATCGGAGCTCGTTCTACCGTTAGTCCATTTATTGTTCAAGAAATCGCAGATGCACTTAAGGGAACTGATAAAATCGTTCTGGTTAAAAATCCAGTGAACCCAGACTTAGCGCTTTGGATAGGTGCAATGGAACGATTACATACAGCAGACATTAAAAATCTTGGGGTGATTCACCGCGGATTTTCAACTTATAAGAAAACAAAATACCGCAACCTTCCTGAGTGGCAAATTGCTATTGATTTTCAGACCAAATTCCCAGATGTTCCTATCATCAATGATCCTAGCCATATCGCTGGTCGTAGAGATTTAATTTTCGATGTTTCACAAAATGCTCTTGATCTCAACTTTGATGGCTTGATGATAGAGACACACTGTGATCCGGATAATGCATGGTCAGATGCTGCGCAGCAGGTTACTCCCGATCGTCTTTTAGAGATTTTTAAAGATCTAAGGGTGCGTAAAACGGGTGACAATGAAACCGAGTTTCACAATGCATTAGGACAACTCAGAGCGCAAATTGATGTTCTTGACGGTACTGTACTTGATACCCTAGGAGAGCGCATGAAGGTGGCCGAGGAGATTGGTATTTTAAAAAAGGAGAAAAACGTTGCAGTACTGCAGTCAAACCGTTGGAATGAAATCTTGGGTAAGATGATCCTAGAAGGAGAGCAGCGTGGTCTCAGCGAAGAGTTTGTATTAAAACTTTTTAAAAGTATTCATACAGAATCTATCCGTCACCAAGAGCAGGTTATTAACTCCTAATCAATAAGTGAAAGGCTTAGTTTACAAATCTACAGGTAGCTGGTATCAGGTGAAATCTGAAGAGGGCAATCTTTATCAGTGTAGAATTAAAGGTAAACTTCGTCTTAGTGGAATACGATCTACCAGTCCAGTTGCCGTAGGCGATCGAGTTAGTTTTGATCTCGATGATGAAGATGTAGGTGTCATTCACTCTATTGATGAACGTGATAATTATCTTGTTCGAAAGTCAGTTAATCTTTCGAAGCAACTGCATATTATTGGAGCGAATATTGACAGCGTTTTTCTTGTAATTACATTCAAAAACCCAGAGACCTTCACTACTTTTATCGATCGATTTTTAGTCAGTGCCGCTGCCTTTGGTATAGAAACGGTTCTTCTTTTTAATAAAATAGACCAATACACTGAAAAGGAATTAGGGGTTGTTAAAGAGCAGGAGCAATTGTACTCAGCCATTGGCTACAAAACGGTCTTGTGCAGTTCAAAGACTGGTCAAGGAATTGATGATTTGAAATGTCTTATGAAGGATAACACCTGCATCTTTTCAGGTCATTCAGGAGTGGGTAAATCAACTCTAATCAATACTGTTGCACCTGAGTTAAGCCTTAAAATCGGTGAGATTTCTGAGCAACATGGTCAAGGCCAACACACCACAACTTTTGCTGAGATGTTTGATCTTTCTTTCGGTGGAAGAATTATTGATAGCCCTGGGATAAGAGGTTTTGGGATTGCGGATATCGAAAAAGAAGAGATTGCACGATACTTTAAAGAGTTTTTTAGAGCTTCGGAGAATTGTAAGTTTAATAACTGTCAACACTTATCCGAGCCAGGATGCGCTGTTAAAAGGAAAATTGAGGAAGGAAGAATAGCCAATAGTCGTTACCAAAGCTATCTTTCTATGGTTTTAGAAGAAGAGGGTCCATATCGCCAAGACTTGTTTGCAGAATGAGAGCAGTAATTCAACGTGTTTTAAATGCCTCTGTCTCTGTTGATCGAGAAGTGGTTTCGCAAATTGATAAAGGGTTGTTGGTGCTTTTAGGAGTAGATACTGCAGATACACAAGAAGATTTAATGTGGCTTGTTCATAAAATTGCGGGTTTGCGAATCTTTAGTGATTCAGAAGAAAAAATGAATTTAAGTATTCAGGATGTAGAGGGAGAAGTATTAGTGGTATCACAGTTTACCCTTTTTGGAGGAACGAAAAAAGGAAATCGCCCTTCTTTTATTCGTGCAGCGAGACCCGATAAGGGAGAAAAAGATTATTTAGCCTTTGTAAATGAGCTCCAACAACTTATTGAAAAGCCCGTAAAAACAGGTGTTTTTGGTGCAGATATGAAAGTTGAACTTTGTAATGATGGCCCAGTAACCTTAATTATTGACACAAAAAACAAGGAATAATGGATTTAAAAGATTCTCAATTAGCAGTTGATCAGTGGATTAAAAATCACGGTGTACGTTATTTCAATGAACTCACGAATATGGCGCAACTTACAGAAGAAGTTGGAGAGGTTGCACGTATTATTGCTCGTCGATACGGCGAACAAAGTGAGAAGGAATCAGATAAGCAAAAAGATTTAGGCGAGGAGTTGGCTGATGTCGTATTTGTGGTACTATGCTTGGCCAATCAAACGGGCATTGATTTGCAAGAAGTCTTTAATCGAAAGTTAGCCTTAAAGACTGAGCGTGACCAGCAGCGTCACAAAAATAATCCTAAACTGAAATAATGAGTACCATAAAAATTAATGGTTCTTCACTGAGTACTACCTTTTCTGTTGAATTAACGGGCTCGAAAAGTGAGACGAATCGATTATTGTTACTCGCTGCACTTTATCCTAATCTCACTTTGCTGAATGATTCTAATGCACATGATGTGAGTGTGATGAAAAAGGCTTTGCAATTGAAGTCCGGTGTTATTGATATTCATCATGCAGGGACTGCGATGCGTTTTCTTACTGCTTATTTTTCGGTTGTCGAGAACGCGGAGGTTTTACTAACGGGCAGTGATCGAATGAAGCAAAGGCCCATTGCACTTTTAGTTGACGCCTTAAGAGCCCTTGGGGCAAATATTGAATATGACGGAGAAGAGGGGTACCCACCATTGAAGATTAAAGGAGGCGTTTTACCCTTATCTTCTGTAAGTATTGCGGCGAATGTTAGTAGTCAATATTTGTCTGCATTGTGCCTTATTGGTGCTAAGCTTCCTCATGGTTTAAAGATTGAATTAATCGGAGCTATTACTTCACTACCATATCTGAATATGACCTTACAACTTCTAGAGCGCATTGGTATTTCGGCTAAGCTTGAAGGTCAACAAATTTGTATATCGCCTAAATCTGAGATTGATGCCATATCGTTGGCAGTCGAATCAGATTGGAGTGCAGCTAGCTATTATTATTCAATCGTTGCACTTTCGAAAGTGGGTACAAAGGCTACACTATCAACTTTGCGAGAAGATTCACTTCAGGGAGATCGAGTTTTAGCACTGATATATCGAGACTTTGGTGTGAGTACTCGCTTTGATAACGGACAGGTTATTCTTGAGAAAATTTCAGGTCCTGTGAGTAGCTCGCTTGCCTATAATTTAAAAGATGCACCGGATATTGCACAAACAATTGCTGTAACTGCTTCGGGTCTTCAATTGGATTGCTATTTGACAGGCCTTCACACCTTACCAATTAAGGAAACCGATCGTCTGGCTGCTATGAAATGTGAATTAGAAAAGGTGGGTGTCGCTGCTAATATTGATACAGAATCACTACGTATTTTTGGTCAGGAAGCTCATTTAAAATCGGCAACTATTGCCACTTATAATGATCATCGAATGGCAATGGCTTTCGCTCCATTGGCAATGCGGGTACCCTTAACGATCGAGGAGTCTTTTGTAGTTGAAAAATCTTACCCAGATTTTTGGAAAGACCTTTTGTCGATCGGATATCAAATTTTCTAAGCATAGATAATTCGGCTTTTTCTTGACTTTGCCCTTTTCAGGATTGTATCTTAGCGGCCCTTAAGTTACAAGCAATGAAATTATCCAACTTCGATTTTGATCTTCCAAAAGACCTATTAGCCGAATATCCGGCAGAACATCGTGATGAATCTCGTCTAATGGTGGTGCATCGCGATTCTGGAAAGATCGAGCATAAAATGTTTAAAGACCTCATTGATTATTTCGATGAGGGCGATGTGATGGTGCTAAACAATACGAAAGTATTCCCTGCTCGTCTATTCGGAAATAAGGAAAAGACGGGGGCTAGAATCGAGGTATTTTTATTGAGAGAATTGAATCAGGAGCAGCGCCTTTGGGATGTTTTAGTAGACCCAGCCCGTAAGATTCGTATCGGAAACAAACTTTATTTTGGCGAGGATGATTCACTCGTGGCAGAGGTAATTGATAATACTACCTCTCGTGGAAGGACCCTAAGATTTTTATACGATGGTTCTTATACCGAGTTTAGAAAAAAACTTCGCGAGCTTGGAGAGACTCCACTTCCGAAATACATTCGTCGTGCGGTAGAGCCTGAAGATGAAGAGCGTTATCAAACGATTTATGCAAAATATGAGGGAGCAGTTGCTGCCCCAACTGCAGGCTTACACTTTTCGAAACATCTTTTAAAGAGACTCGAGATTAAGGGTATCGATTTTGCTGAATTGACCCTGCATATTGGACTGGGGACGTTTAACCCTGTTGAAGTTGAAGATCTATCTAAACACAAGATGGATAGCGAAGAAGTTGTGATTGGTCAAGAAGCTGTTGATCGAGTTAATAATGCAAAAAAAGAAAAGCGTAGAGTGATTTCTGTAGGAACTACGGTAATGCGTG
>JAAZVG010000102.1 GCA_018623655.1 Flavobacteriaceae bacterium | reverse complement strand
ATGATCGATTAAAATCGGGACAACAATCAGCTAGAAGAAATACGCCGCCTGCAGAATTAGAAGCACTTCCGACCATTAGCTTTTCTGATCAAATGAAACTGAGGTATCGAGATGATGCTGAGATCCATGCTTTTCACGTAAACGACGCACATACCGACGGGGATAGTTTCTATTACTTCATCACCGAAAATGTGATTCATCTCGGAGACAATTTCTTTAACGGTCGTTATCCTTATATAGATATAAGTTCAGGTGGAGATATCGACGGCATGATCACCAACCTCTATATGGCAGCAAGTATGATTGATGATCAAACCGTAATCATCCCAGGTCATGGCCAGGTGGCTAATAAAAAAGAGTTGGTCGACTACGCCAATCTACTCGATCTATTTAGAGAACTTATCGTTGAATTACGAGATGAAGGTAAGAGTGTTGAAGAAGTTATTGACGTAGCCCCTCTAGCAGAATGGGACGGCACCTATGGAACAGGTTTCATAGGACCTGAGGCCTTCATACGATCTGTTTACGAAACGGCCAATTAAAAAGCTGGCCAAAGACCTTGTTGTTTTTCTTCTTGACTGGCTTCTTACAATCTATCGTGTTTGCGCTGTTATTAGTATTTGCCTTCTTCAATCTATAATTCGTAAACACTATCTTGTAGAACCTTATTAATCGCTCTTTCAATGAAATTGATCAAATTCATATTCAGTGCAGCGCTCACTCTTTTTTTAGCATATGCTGCAAATCGTGGCTGGGGAACGCTTCCTGCCCTAGGTAATTTCATGAGCCCTCAAACTGGTTTTTGGCAGAATGATCAAAGCGAATCCCCTGAGGCAACACACAGCCTAAATGGCCTTCGATCTGAGGTAACGGTTCATTATGACGCAGAACTGATTCCGCATATTTTCGCGCAAAACGACGAAGACTTATACTACACTCAAGGATACATTACCGCAAAGCATCGCCTGTGGCAGATGGAATTTCAAACCTATGCTGCAGCTGGACGTCTTTCTGAAATCATCGGAGAAAGGGCAATTGAATATGACCGAGGACAGCGCAGAAAGGGTATGGTATTCGGAGCACAGAACGCGATCAATGAAATGCTAAAAGATCCTGTACTTTCTAAAAGACTCTACGCATACAGTGATGGGGTTAACGACTATATTGCTTCGCTAAGTCCTGAGCAGTATCCAGTAGAATACAAACTTCTTGGCTATGCTCCAGAAACGTGGCAGCCTGAAAAGTCGGCCTTACTTCTCATGTACATGACCGATATGCTAGCCGGAGGTGACGAAGATCTCGAAAACACCAATTTCTTAAGCCTATTCGGAAGAGAAACTTTCGACCTCTTATTCCCCGATTTCATTGCTGATCAAGACCCTGTAATCCCAAGAGAAAGAGACTGGAGCAACTTTGGCGAGGTTGATAGGCCCGAAAGTCCTGAAGGAGCTTCTAAAGCAATTGTTCAAACTCATGAAGTATTAGATAAACCAGACCCTGATAACGGAAGCAACAACTGGGCGGTAAATAGAGAACACTCAGAAAGTGGGAATCCGCTTCTAGCCAACGACCCGCATTTAGGATTGAATCTTCCTTCTATTTGGTATGCAATGCAACTCGCTGCCCCAGACCACAATGTGATGGGAGTAACACTGCCAGGGGCCTTAGGTATAATTATCGGTTTTAATGATCATATTGCTTGGGGGGTCACCAATGCAACACGGGATGTAAAAGATTGGTATCGCATTGAATTCGAAGATGAAAGCAAAAAGCGTTACCGATATGGCGATGAGTGGCGTGACATTAGAGAGGTAGTTGAAACGATTAAAGTTAAAGGAGCTAACGCGGTTCTAGACACGGTTCGATACACTCATTATGGCCCGATAACCTATGATGAGAGCTTCAAAGGAAACGGTAGAGAAAGTCTTGCGATGAAGTGGATCGGACATTTTCCCAATTCTAATCAGAATACTTTTTTAGGTCTGAACCGTGCAAAAAACTATACAGAATATGTGGCGGCAGTATCGACCTACACCGCACCCGCTCAAAACTTTATTTTCGCATCAAAAGACAATGATATTGCCCTTTGGATTCAAGGTAAAATTGCCAACAAATTCAACGAGCAAGGGAAATTCATAATGGATGGCACCAACCCACAAAACGAATGGCAATCCTTTATTCCCCAAGAGCACAATCCACATGTGCTTAATCCTAAGAGGGGGTTTGTAAGTTCAGCGAATCAACATCCGACCGATGAGAACTACCCTTACTACGTTTATGACCCGTCCTATGAAACGTACCGCAATCGGGTAATCAACGATTATTTTAGATCGAAAGAAAGGTTCTCAGTAAATGACTTCAAAGACTTACATAATAATAACTTCAATCTTAAAGCTGCAGAAGTACTACCAACCTTCTTGTCGATGATCGAATCAGAAATAAACAGTAGTACAGAAGCCTATTATAGTACCTTATCATCTTGGGATTATTACAACCATACCGACGCTATTGGCGCTTCTATTTTTGAAACACTTTGGAATGAATATTATAAAATGGTTTGGGATGAGCTTATCGAAAGCGAACTGGCCTTACACCTACCCGATAGTTACCAGACCATATGGCTAACCAAATATCACGCTGATCATTCGTTTTTTGACCTGAAAAGCAGTTCAGAAACTGAAGATGCCACCGCACTTGCTCGACTGGCATTCAGAGAAGCGGTTAAGAAGCTAGATACATACAAGAAAACTGGGAAGTCTTTAGATTGGGCCTCTTACAAAGGCACTCAGGTAGGGCACCTCTTACAAGCCCTACCCGCATTTTCGCGTTTTGACATTCCTATCGGGGGTAATAAAAGTATCGTAAATGCAACAAGCAAAACTCATGGGCCTTCATGGAGAATGATCGTTGAGCTCAGCTCTGAAACTAAAGCGCTAGGGGTTTACCCCGGCGGTCAATCTGGAAATCCTGGCAGCCGCTACTACGATTCTATGATTGAAACATGGGCAGCGGGTGATTACTACGAACTCATCTACCTGCCCAATGCTCAACCCACCAGTGATATTACATCAACTACGCAATTAACGCCAGCACCATGAAAAGAATTCTAATCCATAGCCTTTTAAGCATCGGTCTAGCCCTATTACTTCAAAGCTTTACTCCTTGGTGGGGGGTTGTTATTGCTACGGCAATTAGCAGTTATTTTATTCGACTGAAAAGAAGTTCTGTATTCTTCTCGCCGCTCCTTAGTATCGGTTTATTATGGACCATTCAAGCCTATAGTATCTCAAGTTCGAATGGGTTCATCTTGGCTGAGAAAATCGCTGTTTTACTACCCCTAAACGGTAGTTTAAGTGCACTAATTACAGTGACGGGACTTATCGGAGGGATCTTCGGAGCCCTCGGGTCTATAAGCGGAAGAAGCCTAAAAGTCTTGGTATCCTAGTTCTAGGTTAAGTTTGAAGACTGCTTCAGGATCAAAAGCTTCAACGGCAACGATCTCGAGTTGCCTGTTAAGAAGCTTCACCTTCTTGTCGTAGCCTTCTTGCCACTCTTCGATTGAGAATTCTGGGGTAGATCGCATCGCCTTTGACAAATCTTTCATCGCGCTCAATACGGCCTTGATTTGGTTCGGTATCCAAGAGGTTATCGGTGTGCCTCCTGTCGCCTTCGGATAAGCCGTATTCTGCATAATGTATTTCTGCACAAACTGCCAGTGACCATTTCTAAAGAGATAAATCTCCTCGTAGGCCTTCATAAGGCCTTGCATTCCTATTTGATTGTCATCTTCTATGAGTCGCTGCGCTAGTGGCTTCTTAGACATTTGTTCAGCGAGTTCCTTAAAGAAATTTTGAATACACATCGGACGGTATTGTCTAAGATCCATCAAATACGAAGTCAATTGATTTTGCGGATAGTAATGTATCACTCCACTCACAATATCAGCCGTCGGGATAATATTGTCTTGTGCGCCCGTCTGCCCTCTAAAGGCCTTAGGCTCATCCCAAACGCCTTCATAAAGTAATCCGTTCGGAAATATATCGTCATTGCCCTTCACCCCCATAATAAAGACTCGAAAATCATTATAGTGCTTCCATCTTGATGCTTCCCACATGAGTTTACGACGGTCATTCATTTTATTGAGCGTACCTGCTAACAGATGGACATCGCGATTGAGGTCATCCCTATTCTCATTCTCAACGATTCCATAAACAGCTTTGACTAGATCGGGCGAATATTGATTGATATCAACGTGTAGCATGATAAATCCACGCTCGTCATCCATTCCAGAAAACTTAGCGGCCATCGCAAGGTTAGTCCATTCAAAACCCTTCGACTTATCTTTTTTCTGGTAATTACCAAGCGAATAAGCATAATGGTAATCGATCCAAGGATAAACCTCCAACTTATCAGCTACTGCAGCGAAGGGCTGTGCAACATTGGCCGGAAGCACTTCATGCGCCTTTCCATACTTACCCGTCTTAACATAACTGTGATGAGAGGGCGCTAAGGTATAGGCAGAGGTCACAAAACCATAGGCACGAAAAAGTGCTGCTAAAACGAACGGATCTTTTTCAGTCTCAACATCACTCAAATAATTGGGAAGTGCCGAAACGGCCTTTTCAAAAGCTCCCTCTGTCGCTAATAAGCCCGAAGAACCATTGTCTTTCACAATCGGCATCTCGTCAATGAGGCTCTGTAAATCTGAAAAAGATTCTGGCAATTTTGCCAAAGGCTCAGCGATCGGCAAGAAGCCGTGCTTAGAATCGACAGAGAAAAATCCGTCAGTGAATTTTGATCGCATGCTAGGTTGTTTAAATGTTCATAAAATTATATATAAAATATCACATTATACTTAACAATAGTTACATTTATAACATAATTAACGAATGATGAAAACTATTGCAGTACTCGGTTTAGGTAAAGTAGGAACACTTGTAGCCACCTTACTCTCTGAACGTTTTGAGGTAACGGGATTTGACAAAAATCCGCCTCACTATGATTATAAACACCCCTTCAATACAGAAACGCTAGACTTGTCTAATACTTCGAAAATTGAAACGACATTAAAAGGATTTGATACGGTAGTATCGGCATTGCCCTACTTTTTAAATAAACCCATTGCCAAGTTTGCACACGACTTTGGGCTGCATTATTTCGATTTAACTGAGGATGTACCCACCACAAACTACATCCGATCGCTATCAGATACGGCCAAGGCCGCTTTGGTACCTCAGTGTGGATTAGCGCCTGGCTTTATCGGCATAATGGGCTTTGACCTTACCAAAGCATTCACCAAGGTTCGAGATGTTGAGCTACGGGTGGGGGCATTGCCGAGGTATCCGAACGGTTTATTAGCCTACTCCTTTACCTGGTCTTCTTATGGAGTTTTAAATGAGTATTTAAATGATGCTGAGGTCATTCACAATGGAGTGCGAAAAATGGTTCCATCTCTTGAGGGCACTGAATACATCTCTATTGAAGGTCAAGAATTCGAAGCTTTCTCCACTTCTGGTGGCCTAGGAACGCTTTGCGAGACACTCGAAGGAAAGGTAGATACCTTGAATTATAAAACGATGCGGTATCCCGGCCACGGTAAACTCATGCGCTTTTTGATGTATGAATTAATCATGAAAGACGATTTCGAAACTTTAGAACGAGTGCT
>JAAZVG010000015.1 GCA_018623655.1 Flavobacteriaceae bacterium | reverse complement strand
TGCTTATAGCTAGGGTATCTAATTTAATCTTATCAAAGTTTTCGGTGTAGGTGAATAAAGCTTGATCACCATTTCGCTTAATTTCACTAAATATCTCACTTATGAGCGGGTATAAATCCTCGTAAGAGGCTGTGGCACGCTTGGTTATGGCGATCCACTGATCTTCTTTAGGGTTATTGTAGGTCCTCATTTTTACAAGAACATCTTTTCAATAGAATTCACGAGTATACCTTCTGCCCCAGCACTTTTTAGTTTGCCTATCATTGACCAGAACCTTTTTTCTTCAATTACAGTATGTACCGAAACCCAACCAGATTCTGCAAGTGGCACAACTGTAGGGCTCTTCATACCAGGTAGAAGGGATAACACCTCTGAAAGGTTACCTTCTTGGACATTCATAAGAACGTATTTATTTTCCCTAGCACGTAAGACCCCGCGCAACCTAAAGAGAAGTTCTTGAAAGATTTCACTAGAACTATCGAGTTTCGGAGAAACGGCAAGTACAGCTTCACTATTCAATAAAGTTTCCACCTCTTTTAGATTATTCTTAAAAAGTGTGCTACCGCTACTTACGATATCGCAAATCGCTTCTGACAATCCTATGTTTGGTGCAATTTCAACACTACCGTTAATTACATGGATATGCGCGTTTATTCGATTACTCTTTAAAAACGATTGAAGGGTGTTTGGATAAGAAGTTGCAATCCTTTTATTTTCGAGATCCTGAAGACCTTTATACTCTGAACCTTTTGGAACAGCAATAGATACTCGACATTTCGAGAATTTTAGTCTTTCAACAGTCTCGATATTAATTCCCTTTTCAATAAGTAAATTTTCACCGATGATGGCTAAGTCTACTACACCGTCTTGCAGGTATTTAGGAATATCACCATTTCGTAAATAATAAATCTCTACCGGAAAGTTGGTAGCAGGCGCTTTTAATTGATCCTTTCCATTGTTAATAGAAATTCCGGCTTCTTTCAACAATTTAATCGAATCGTCGTGAAGTCTTCCACTTTTTTGAATTGCAATTTTTAGTCGTTCCATGATCGATTTAAATAAAAAATCCGTTTAAACATAAAGCTCAAACGGATCTTATTAAGTATACATACCAAACCTATCTCGCCTGAGCGCAGTAAAATAGATGTTGGTGATGTGATGTTTTATTCATTACGCCGGTAAAAATACATTTGTTTTTTGATTTAGTCCTAATTATTTCCGAGAATAATTGGCAAACCACTTTCGCCAGACCCTACTACAACGACTTTGGTATTTGTTGATTCAGAAAGCTTAAGTGTTGCTTCAATACCCTTATCCTGAAGAATCTTATCTGTTAATGATGCACTTAAGATGCGATTCGCATCTGCTTTTCCTTGTGCTTCAATAATCTGCCTTTGGGCTTCTTTTTCTGCCGTAACGAGTCTAAATTCATACTCAAGGGTCGCCTGTTCCTGCTTTAACTTACCTTCAATTGCTTCACGAATTGTCGGAGGTAGGGTTACATCCCTCACAAGGATTTCATTAAGCTGAATATATTGATCTTCTACGATCATCTTTGTTTCCTCAAAAATCTCTTGCTGAATAGCATCTCTCTTTGATGAGTATAATTGTTCGGGAGTATATCTACCCACAACTGATCTTGCCGCAGATCGAATCGCCGGAAGAAGAATACGATTCACGTACTGCTCACTTTTTTCCTTGTGAAGCTTACCAAGAGATTCATAAACTGGCTGGTACCATGCTGATGCATCAATTTGTATTTCAAGACCATTTGAAGAAAGTACTTTCATCTTTTCAAAAAGTTCTTGTTGTCGCACTTCATATACAAATACACGATTCCAAGGCGCGACAAAATGAAAACCCTCTCCCATAGGGGCCTTATCAGTAACAACACCACCTGAAAAAGTTCGATATAATACCCCTGCTCTACCAGGACCGATGGTTATTGCTGATTTAGAAATTAGAATAATTAATAGAAAAAAGCCTACTGCTCCGGGAAGCAAAAATTTAGGTAAACGTTCCATATTGATTTTGATTTAAGTTAACATTCCTCCATCTACTAGAAGAACTTGACCTGTAATATAAGAAGAAAGATCAGAGGCAAAGAATAAGCAAGCATTAGCGACATCCTCAGGGGTACCCCCTCGTTTTAGTGGGATGCCAGAACGCCATTGCTCTACCACTTCCTGATCAAGTTTATCTGTCATTTCAGTTTCAATAAAACCTGGTGCAATTGCATTTGCTCTGATGTTACGTGAGCCTAGTTCAAGCGCAATACTCTTAGTAAAACCAATCATCCCAGCTTTTGAAGCCGCATAATTAGCTTGACCGGCATTACCTTTAACACCTACAATTGAACTAATATTAATAATCGAACCGCTACGCTGTCTTAAAAAAACACGCTGAAACGCCTTGGTCATATTGAATACAGACTTAAGGTTTACTTCTAATACGTTGTCAAAGTCGTCCTCAGACATGCGCATTAAAAGGTTGTCTTTTGTGATTCCAGCATTATTTATAAGCACATGTAGTGTTTCAAAATCTGTCAATACATCCGAAGCAAGTTTTTCACAGGCTTCAAAGTTCGATGCATCACTTTTATATGCTTTTACAGTCACGCCAAGGGCCGATAACTCTTCCTGTAGGGCTAAAGCAGGGGCTTCACTTGAGCTATAAGTAAACGCAACATTAGCTCCATTTTGAGCGAAAATTCGTGCAATTCCACTACCTATGCCTCTGCTTGCTCCTGTGATTAAGACTGTCTTTCCGTTTAGTAACATGTTATTCATTTAAGATAATACTTGCTTTACTTTAGCACCAATCATTGCAGGCGAATCAACGACATGTATACCGCATGACGACATAATTTGCTTTTTCGCCTGGGCAGTATCATCGCTACCTCCTACAATAGCACCCGCATGTCCCATTGTTCTTCCTGCGGGAGCCGTTTCACCAGCAATAAAGCCTACAACAGGCTTCGAACTTCCACTATTTTTATACCAATTAGCGGCGTCTGATTCTAATTGACCTCCAATTTCACCAATCATTACAACACAATCGGTTTCATTATCCTCAATGAGTAATTGTAATGCTTCTTTGGTTGTTGTACCAATAATAGGGTCACCACCTATGCCAATAGCGGTTGAAACTCCGAGTCCTTGGCGAACCACCTGATCTGAAGCCTCATAAGTTAACGTTCCTGATTTTGATACAATTCCTACGCTTCCCTTTTCAAATACAAAACCTGGCATAATACCAACCTTTGCCTCTTCAGGAGTGATTACACCTGGGCAGTTTGGTCCAATAAGTCGACAATCGTATTGCTTGATGTAATCGTAAACTTTTACCATATCGGCTACTGGGATTCCTTCAGTAATTGCAATAATAACTTTGATTCCTGCATTTGCTGATTCCATAATCGCGTCTGCAGCAAAAGCTGGTGGAACAAATATTATAGAGGTATTTGCCTTTACCTTGTCAACAGCTTCTCTAACCGTGTTAAATACCGGGCGATCAAGATGTGTTTGACCACCTTTACCTGGAGTTACCCCTCCTACAACATTGGTTCCGTATTGTATCATTTGTTCTGCGTGAAAGGTTCCTTCAGTACCCGTGAAGCCCTGAACAATAATTCGGGAATCAATATTTACTAATACACTCATATTTTTGTTTTGATTGAAAATTAAAAACGACAAAATAATTTGCCTTACTCTGTTTACTCTTTAACTCGTTCGATATATGATTTCTTTTCAGTATCAATTTTAATCTTATCACCTTCGTTTATAAATAAAGGCACATTGATTCTTGCTCCTGTTTCAACAGTCGCCGGCTTTGTCGCGTTGGTTGCAGTATTTCCTTTAACACCAGGTTCAGAGTGAGTTACTTCAAGAACCACATTAGCTGGCATGTCAACCGATAATGGTAAACTATCTTCAGTGTTAAAAAGAATCGTTACAATTTCTCCTTCTTTCAGCAGATCATGAGATTCTAAGGCTTCTTCTTGAAGAGCGATTTGATCATAATCGTCGGTATTCATAAAATGATACGTGCTTCCTTCACTGTATAAAAATTGAAAACTACGAGTCTCTACTCGGACATCATCTAGCTTGTGTCCTGCTGAAAAGGTATTATCCAGCACCTTACCTGTAGTCACACTTTTAAGTTTTGTTCTTACAAAAGCTGGGCCTTTGCCTGGTTTAACATGTAAAAATTCTATGATTTTATAGATGTCGTTGTTATAACGAATACAAAGTCCTTTTCTAATATCTGATGTTGACGCCATAATTTAAGAGTTATTAAAATAGCCCTTCATGATTCCTCGCTTAGAAGCTCTAATAAACTCGAGAATCTCGTCTCTTTCATTTGTTGCTTCCATCTCAGCTTCAATAATTTGTAAGGCTTGGGTATTGTTGTAATTTTTTTGGTATAATATTCGATAAATCTGTTGTATCTCTCTTATTTTTTCAGGTGCAAATCCTCTTCTTCTAAGACCTACAGAATTGACACCAACATAAGATAAAGGCTCTCTTGCGGCTTTGACAAAAGGAGGTACGTCTTTTCTAACCAAGGCACCACCTGTAACGAATGAGTGGTGACCTATAGAAACAAATTGATGTACTGCAACCATACCGGCCATAACAACATTTGGCCCTACATTAACATGACCTGCCAAGGTAGAATTATTACTAAAAATACATCCGTCAGATACATTACAATCATGAGCAATGTGGCAATAAGCCATTATTAGACAATTTGAACCAACAGTCGTCTTCCAACGGTCAGTAGTTCCTCTATTTATGGTTACACATTCCCTAATGGTCGTATTATCACCGATAATGGTAATGGTATCTTCTCCTGAGTATTTAAGGTCTTGTGGCGGAGCTGAAATTACCGATCCAGGGTAAATGAAGCAGTTTTTTCCAATCCTCGCACCCTCCATTATGGTTACATTCGAACCAACCCAAGTACCTTCGCCAATTTCTACATTATTGTGAATCATGGCAAAAGGTTCAATCGTAACGTTTTTAGCAATTTTTGCTCCGGGGTGTACGTAAGCTAAAGGTTGATTCATATGAACTTATTTGGTTTTAACAATTTGAGCCATTAATTCGGCCTCAGAAACCAACTTATCTCCAACGAAGGCGAGCGCACGCATATGGCAAATACCTCGTCTTATAGGTGTTATAAGCTCACAATCAAATATTAAGGTATCACCCGGGTTTACTTGATGTTTAAATCGAACGTTATCCATTTTCATGAAAAAAGTCAAGTAATTTTCTGGGTCTGGTACCGTATTGAGTACTAAAACTCCTCCAGTCTGAGCCATAGCTTCTATCTGCAAGACTCCTGGCATCACCGGGGCTCCTGGAAAGTGCCCCACAAAATACGCTTCATTCATTGAGACATTCTTGAGCCCTACAACTCTCGAATCTGTAAGTTCTAAGATTTTGTCTACCAAGAGAAATGGTGGACGGTGCGGAAGCATATCCATAATTTGTACTGTATCCAGCACAGGATCTGCATAAATGTCAATTTTAGGGACACGTTTGCGCTTCTCATCCTTGATTTTCTTCTGCATCACCTTAGCGAACTCGGTATTCACAAAGTGTCCAGGTTTACAAGCAATGACTCTACCTTGAATTTTATTCCCAATAAGCGCTAAATCCCCAACCACGTCAAGCAATTTATGTCTTGCCGCTTCGTTCGGATATTTTAATTCTAAATTGTTTAGAATACCATTTGGGGTAACTTGAATATCCTCTTTATTAAAAGCCATTTTAAGCTTTTTTAAAGTCTCCTTAGACAATTCTTTATCGACATAAACAATTGCGTTATTTAAATCACCTCCCCTAATCAGTCCTTGATCTAATAACTTCTCAATATCGTGCAGAAAACTAAATGTACGAGCATCAGCAATTTCTTCTTTAAATTCTTCTATTGAGAAAAGTGACGCATTCTGGGTACCAAGAATTTTGGTTCCAAAATCTACCATTACCTGTACTTCATAATTCTCTGAAGGTAGAACGATAATCTCCGATCCCGATTCAGGATCTTTATAATGAATGGGTTCAGAAACGACATAAACTTCTCGTTCTGCCTTTTGTTCAATCTTTCCTGCTTTTTCCAGAGCTTCTAAAAAATACTTGGCAGAACCGTCGAGTATAGGAGGCTCGCTAGCATTAATTTCAATGATTGCATTATCGTAGTCTAATCCTGTTAAAGCTGCTAAAACATGCTCTGAGGTTTGTACCTCCACACCTTTGTAGTCTAAAACAGTACTTCTCTGCGTCTTATTTACCCATTGAGCAGATGCTGGAACTTCAGGGCTTCCCTCTAAATCTAAACGTTTAAAAACGTATCCTGTGTCTGGTTCTGCTGGTTTAAAGGTTAAGGTAACTTCTTGACCGGTATGCAGGCCAATACCAGATAAGCTTACCTCTCTTTCAAGGGTGGTTTGTTTCACTTCTCTGTTGTTTTATTCAGTGGTTGTTCTAACTCTCTAACTCTGGCATCCAAAGAAACCAAGTTTTTAAAATGTATGTACGATTTACTAAAAGTAGTATAATCAATTGCTGGAGTACCTTGAACTTTTTCGTTGGTTTTAACGTTTCGAGTAACCCCACTTTGAGCCTGAATTTTTGCCTCATCCCCAATTTCTATGTGACCAACAATTCCCGCTTGACCTCCGATCATTACCTTATTACCAATTTTTGTAGAACCAGCAATTCCTGTTTGGGCGGCAATCACTGTGTTTTCACCAATAAAAACATTGTGAGCTAGATGAACTTGATTATCCAGTTTTACTCCCTGAGAAATACGTGTTTCACCAAAAGTAGCACGATCAATTGTACACGAAGAACCGATATCCACATTATCTTCTATAACTACTTTACCAAGTTGTGGTATTTTATCAAACCCTCCGTCACTGTTGGGTGAGAAACCAAATCCTGGGGCGCCAATGACAGAGTTAGAATGAATGACTACATTATTACCAATTATGGTACCCCCGTATATTTTCACGCCTGGATATACTTCACAACCTTCACCAATAACAACATTGCGACCGATGTACGTTTGAGCGTGTATTTCTGTATTTGATTTTATATTGGCTCCACCTTCAATCACAGAGTATGCACCTACATACACAGAAGATTCTAATACAGCAGTTTCATGAATACTAGCCGAACTATCAACCCCAATATATTCGGGTTTTATTGCCGCCTCATATGCTCTTAATAATTGAGCAAAAGCACTATATGGGTCCTCTACCTTCAGTAAAGTCGCTTTAGTCTTTTCTTTTAGAGTCAATTCTTTTGAAACAATCACAGCAGAGGCTTCAGTTGTGTAGAGGTAATTTTCATATTTAGGATTAGCCAAAAATGAAATTCCGTTTGAAGTACCTTCTTCTATCGCCGAAAAATGATCAATAATTTGATTCGGGTCACCGACAACTTCGGCTCCTATCCAATCTGCGATTTGTTGTATTTGAAAGTTCATTCCGCGCAAAGGTAAGGATTTATGGCAGTTGTAACTTAGGAGAACAGATATAGTTCTTTTCATGCTTCACACTAAATGCTCCAGCTCCAGCATAACGACTGGCTTGTATAAAATCAATAATCTCACCGTCTCTAAAAAGAATACGAATAGGCTGTTTGTCAGGATTATAAGCTAGATTCCAGAGCGTCCCATGATAAACGAGATAATCAGCTTCATCGACACTCATTTTATATTCTTTGGCTACCTGATGTTTCAATTTCTCTATTTGAGCTATACTCGCACACTTCTCTATAAATCTAACCTCCATAAGGTCTCTATTTAATATACCCTTACAAAGACGAGCTAAAATGATATCACTGTGATTTGACCATCGTTTGATACATGCCATAATATCGATATCATCAAGCTTGGCAAATTGATGGAGGATCACCTCTTGATCTTTATCTTTTGAAAATTGTTGATTTAAGAAGTACATCAAATTAGGTGGCCCTTCAACGAGTACGCCACGACAAATAAGCTCCTTTGCTCTTTGAATAATTTTACCAAGCATAATTTCGGCTACTATACTCGTCTTGTGTAAATAAACTTGCCAATACATAAATCTCCGAGCCATCAAAAATTTTTCTACTGAATAAATCCCCTTTTCTTCAACAACAATTGAATCATCAATTACGTTAAGGGTACTAATTAATCGTTCTGAATTAATGTTTCCTTCTGTAACGCCAGCGAAAAAACTATCTCTTTTTAAATAATCAAGTCGATCCATATCGAGTTGACTAGAAACTAATTGATTAAGAAAAGGACGCTTCGACTCTCCCTTAAAAATAGAAATTGCCATATCGAGTTGACCTGAAAATTCCTTATTAAGTAGCTCCATGAATCCTAAAGAAAGGGTCTCATGATGTTTTGAAATTAATTTTTCCTCTAAAGCATGTGAAAAAGGTCCATGACCAATATCATGAAGCAAAATGGCTAGTAATAGCCCTTCCTTCTCTTCGATTGATAATTGAACTCCTTTTAACCTTAAAGTATCAATCGCCTTTTGCATTAGATTCATTGCTCCCAATGCATGATGAAAACGAGTGTGATGAGCACCAGGATAAACCAAATAAGAAAGCCCCATTTGGGATATACGTCTGAGCCTTTGAAAAAAGGGGTGCGAGATAACTTGAAGTATTAGTGGTGAAGGAATGGCAACCGAACCGTATATCGGATCGTTAAACACCTTTAATTTATGGCTAGACAACACTATATTTGGCACTTAAAGTGTCACAAAGATGGCCATAAATATGTCAGCAGGCAAGAAAGCTCATCCCGATCACATCATAGAGTATAGGCTAAAGGATATTGATCAATATGCGAGAGTTGTAATTGATATTCTTCCTAGAAGCGGAGAAGTTTACGTTGAAGGAGTTATGGGAGCAGGAAAAACGACTTTTATTAAAGCACTACTTAGAAATTTAGGGGTAAAAGATGCCATTAGTAGCCCGACCTTCTCACTAATCAACACCTATGAATTGCCAAATAAAAAGGTTGTATACCATGCTGATCTTTATCGAGTTAGGGATGAAGCAGAGCTTTACGATATCGGTTTTGAAGAGTACATAGAATCAGGAAGTCTTCTCTTTATTGAATGGTCAGAACGCATGACATCTTTATTGAACCAAAAAGCGATGTTGCTCGAAATTGATATCATTTCAGAGGATATGCGAAAATTAAAAATATATCAATCTTGATTTTGTACTTTTCGACTCATGAGTAAATCTCCATTTTCAAGAGCGGAGTTACTGCCGCAAGAAGAAAGACTTTGGGTAAACCCTTCTGAAGAGCGATTAAAAGTAAGTTTCGCCAAAGCTTCAACACTCCAAGAAAGAAGAGTTGCAATTACACCAGAAGGTGTAAAACAACTTTGTCAATTAGGGCACGAAATCATAATTCAGAAAGATCTTGGTTTGCATACTGGTTTTGAAAACCATTTCTATTCTGAAGCAGGAGCCGAGGTTACAGCCGATGAGAAACGAATTTTTAGTACGCCTTTCGTTGTAAAAGTTGATCCTTTCACTATAACAGAAATCGATAAAGTTTCCTCTGGTTGTACATTATTATCTGCACTACAAATCAAAACCAAAAAGAAACTTTACTTCGAAAAATTATTAGATAAGAAAATCACAGCTATTGGTTTAGAATTTATACGAGAAGGAACGGATCACTTTCCATTCGTTGAAAGTTTAGGGGAAATTTCTGGACAGAGCGCTGTTCATATCGCCTCCGAATTACTTTCAGCCTCAAATAAAGGTAAAGGATTACTTTTTGGTAGTGTAACGGGTGTTTCGCCGATACAAACTATTGTCATTGGTGCACAAACTACAGGAGTAGAAGCAGCAAGAACCGCATTAGCTCTTGGTTCAGAGGTTACCCTTTACGATAACGACCTTTCAAAGTTGCGAAGTGCTCGAAATAGTATAGGGCATCGTTTACATACTTCTACACTCACCCAGGAGCGACTTGCAAAACATCTTCAATCTGCAGATGTTGTAATTGGTACACTAACTGGCGAAAAAAGAGCTCCAATTGTTGTTTTAGAACCTATGGTTTCACAAATGAAGTCGGGATCAATAATTGTTGATGTAAGTATTGACAACGGTGGGTGCATTGAAACCTCCGAATTAACCACACATGACGATCCTATTAGAATCGTTTACGACGTGATTCATTACGGCGTACCAAATATCCCTTCGAGATACCCTAAAACCTCTTCAATTGCACTAAATGCGCTTGTGGTATCTTTCCTCCTCAAACTCACCGCAAACGGAGGATTATCGGCCGGATTTTTAAATTCACATGAATTGCAATCTGGGGTTTACACTTACGATGGGTATTTAACCAGTAATTTAGTAGCTGACTGGTTTCCGCTACCCTTTCGAAATCTATCTCTTTTAACACTTTAGTATGGGATTTATTAAGCGATTCTTCTGGTATGTTATAGGATTGGGCATTGGTTCTATATTCTTGTGGTTTATTGTGGATAAGAAAACTGATGGCAAAGGTGTAGATTTTTGTTATTTACCCAATTGTAGGGTAATTAAAGATCTTCGAAATGCGGAGGTGATAGAAGGGCAAGACAGTTTAAAAATTGCCAATTTGCTTGAAAATGCCTCAATTAATTTTAAGCGAAGTGAACCTCGAAAGAAACCCTGTAGAGAATACCTGATTGAAAACGAAGGAGTCGAATATCGAATTGCCCGCTGCCCTGAAGGGATTCAATTAATTGAATAACTATTTAAAGAATACGTCTCCGCTTTAATTCCTTTGTGATAAGGGTTAATTCTCTCCCTGTTTGTCCTGCTACTGAGGTATTCTCTTCGGCTCTTCTTATCAGATAAGGTAATACATGACGAATAGGGCCATATGGTATAAGCTTAATCGCATTATATGAATGAGCTGCTAAATTATATGTGATTTGATCGCTCATTCCATATAGTTGTGCAAAAGCGACTCTTGAGTCTCCTGGTTTAACTCCCCTTTCTTTCATTAGCGAACTAGTAAGTAAAGTACTTGATTCGTTATGAGAACCAACAACCAAACCACAATAATCAATATGTTCAAATACCATTCGAATGGCGTTGTCAAAATTCTCATCGGTAGCCTTCTTGTCTTTGCATATCGGCGAATCATAACCAAGTTTCTGTGCTCTTTCTCGTTCCTTTTCCATGTACGCCCCACGAACGAGTTTTGCTCCAACCTTAAAACCATTTTTTTTACCTTTTTTTATCCAAGCGTTTAAAGCTTTTAGACGATCGTGTCGGTACATTTGGAAAGTATTGAAAACAACTATTTCCTCTGTATTATAAGTGCTCATCATCTCTAAAGCCAAAAGATCTGCAGCATCTTGCATCCAAGTTTCCTCGGCATCGATCAGTACAGGCACCTTAAGTTTAGCAGCTTCTGTAAATACCATTTGATATCTTTTACGGATGCGTTCAAAAGCTACTTTAGTCTTGTCAGTAGCACCTTCTTTTAAAGCATTTTCAAACACAGAATAGGCACCTATTGAGGTAGGTTTAAAGACCCCAAAAGCTTCTCCATCGTTGCATTTCACTGTTTTTAATGATTCTATTATTGAATCTGTTTTATTATCGTACTGTTCATCTGATTCTTGACCCTCTACCGAATAATCAAGAATAGCCTTAACCCCACTATGATTCAAATTAGATACCAATTCTGAACAATCAGAACGATTAATGCCACCACAAAATTGTTGAAACACTGTAGATTTAATGAAATAAGAAACAAAGGGTAGTCGAGCCTTTAAGCCAAAAAGAGCAAGATTAGAACCTAAGGATACCAACTTCGGGCTTCCCATAATCTTGAACAACATGTAGGCCTTACGCAGTTGCGGTGATGATTTCTGAGAAAATGCAATTTCTGTATTATCAAACCTCAAATTTGTATTCATGCTCTTTTTTTGAGTAAAGATATTTCAAAGAAGGCTTATTCTAAACATACCATAGTATATTTACCGTGAATGAAAACTCATGATGTATATTTTGATGATTCGGGCAAACAACCCTTTGTACAATTCTTAGGAAGCTCAGCGATTTCGCAATCGTTTGTATTGTGCGATGAGATCACTAAAGAATACTGTCTCCCGATACTTCAGGAATTGGTTGACCTAGGAGACTTTTCTATAATTGAGGTACCTAAAGGGGAGTCAAATAAAACGATTGAAACCTGCAATATTGTATGGAGAGCCTTGACTAAGGTCAATGCCGATCGAAAAGCCCTTTTAATTAATCTAGGTGGAGGGGTACTAACTGATTTAGGTGGATTTGCTGCGAGTTGTTACAAAAGAGGAATACATTTTATCAATATTCCTACCACTTTACTTGCGATGGTTGATGCCTCAACAGGAGGTAAAACCGGAGTAGATTTTGGAAGTTTCAAAAACCAAATTGGAGTATTTTCAGCACCTGTTTTCACTTGGGTTCATTCTATTTTTTTGAAGACCTTACCAGCAATGCAAATACGAAGCGGGGCTGCCGAAATGATAAAGCATGGCCTTATTTATGATGCGCAACATTTCGAAGATGTTATAATTAATTTTCAAAATCCAGCTCCTTTTATTAGCGACTCTGTTGCGATAAAACAGGCAGTAGTAACAAAAGATCCAACAGAAAAAGGACTTCGAAAAATTCTTAATTTCGGACATACTTTGGGTCACGCAATTGAGAGTTTTTTCTTGAATACCTCTACCCCATTACTACATGGTGAAGCCATAGCGTTAGGTATGATTCTTGAAACCTACTTATCGCATAAACATCTCAATCTCTCAAATAAAGATTTGTCAAAAATTTTAGAAAGTATTCAACGTTTTTATTCCCTACCAAAAATAGAACCAAGTGCGTATCAAAACATTATTGACCTCACTAAGCAGGATAAAAAAAACGAACACGGGAGCGTTCGTTATGTGGGACTGAAAAGCCTAGGTAAGGCTGTCTACGACCTACCTCTTCACTCTGAAGATATCTTGGATGCTTTTGCGTTTTATCAATCGCTTTAGTCTATTATAATTCTCTGAATATGGTGTGCATAAGTCGTTTTTTATCATTAATCGACTCTTCCATTGCGATCATTGTCTCGGTTCTACTTACTCCATCAATATCATCAATTTTAAATATGATGTTTTTAGCATGAGTGGTATCCCTTGCTCTGATTTTACAGAAAATATTAAATTTTCCAGTGGTAATGTGAGCAACAGTAACATAAGGGATATCTGAGAGACGCTCCAACACAAATTTTGTCATATGGGTCTTTTCTAGAAAGATACCTACATAGGCAATAAATGAGTATCCTAATTTTTCATAATCAAGGGTCAAGGATGAGCCCTTAATTAAGTCTGCATCTTCCATTTTTTTCACACGAACATGAACCGTTCCTGCTGAAATCAATAATTTTTTTGCAATATCAGTATAAGGAATACGCGTATTTTCAATTAGCATATCCAGTATCTGGTGATCAATTTCATCTAACTTCACTTTTGACATTTCATTGAATTTTTCTCAAAAATAATATAGAAATCATGAATATCTTACAGATAATTCACTTTAATTTAAAAAATTTAAGAATTATTTAAGTGTAGATACTCAGTAACACGAAAATCAATGCGCTGCTGCTGCTGAAGTGTAGCCTGTCGGTAATCCAAAAGCTGTCTAAAGTGTACATTTCTTAAATCTGCCGTATTACAAGGACTAAATTCTAATCGTTTGTCAATCTGAAAATCAACGAGCTCTTCTAAATACCTAACGTAAAATTGATGTTTTTCAGAAATCACCAGTTCGTCATAACTATTTGATGTGTTTTCTGGAATTCTTGAATATTCTTGATAAATAACATCAGCTGATTTTAGATCAAGTGGTTTAGATAGGTAATTAAAGAGGTTTGCCAAACATTTAGCTATAATTTCAACGGTATAATTACGCGAATAATCGGTGCCTAATTGACCCGCTTCAAAAAGAACAGTAGGAATGCCCATAGTATGAAAAAAGTCTCCTGTACAATTGCTGTTGAAAGCGTCATCATATCGTCCGATATGAATTTTAAAATCATCTGAAAGTGATGCGACCATATGATTGATAAGTTGCATCGCTATGAGTCTCGTAGAAATTATTGATCTGGATTCATCAGCTGATGCGGATAAAAATGATATGACTGCTTCTTTATCTGTATCGCCTACCGTGAACCTTGTTCTCTGATCGTGTAAATTTAAATTGTATTGAGGCTGAAAGTTCTCAACCAACTGCATAAGAGCTTTAATTTCGCTTTGGGTTTGATTTTGAGCATCTCTATTAAGGTCTATACCATTGGCATTTTGTCTTGTATACCTGTCAGCCCCATCAGGGTTAAGTTGCGGAATAATTAATAGGCTTAAGGTTTTTTGAAAATGTTTCGTATTTAAATATCGATCTAACCAAAGCAACAATGCTCGTGTGGTTGTCGATTCGTTTCCGTGCATCTGTGACCAGATTAGAATTTTAACTGGGCCTTTACCTAATCGTACAGCATATATTGGTTTGCCAAGCTCTGATCGACCTATAACCTCAGACTTTACGGATCTGGTACTAAGCCATTGTTCTATTTGAGCACTTGGAAAATATCGATCTTTAAACATCTCACGCAAGGTAATAGTATATTTGTATTACATTCAAATCAATTGCCTTGAAAACACCCCTATCATTATCCATTCTTTTTCTTCTTTTAACATCGTGTTTCAAATCACCTGAAAGAAATTGTACAGATTTTAAAACAGGAATTTTTGAATTTGTTACTGTAAACGGGTCGGACACCTTAGTTTCAGTTTTTGAAAGATATGAGGACTATGAGATTGACCGATTTCAAAATAAGGTAGATACTTCAACAGTTCGATGGATCAATGATTGCGAATTCATTTTAAGAAATAAACATCCAAAAAACAACCAAGAAAAAGAGGCAGTTCATATTAAAATTCTCGAAACAGATCTCAAAGGATATCGATTTGAATATGGTTATTTATCTGAAGCTATTAAAATGAGGGGCTACGCTGAGAAAATAAGATCCTTAGAATAGTGTTAGCTCGTCACTATCATTTGATTCCGTAGCTTCGCTGCTTGAATCGTCATCAATTGGTTTTTCCTTCTCATTATCTATTGCAACCTCCTCAAATGGTAGCGGTTCTTCGACATGGGCTTGTTTTATCTTGTCGGTAGAAACTTGATTTCCCAATGCTTTGATTCCTTTTACACTTATAAAGTCTTCCACATTGATATTCAAATCGGGTAAGGGATCTTTTCCTCTTGGCTTAACAAATTCTAATCGAATCATCGGACGGTGGTCTGTTAAGAATGTTATGAGTTCAGATCCTTTAGTTTCACTAATTACTAATTCTTCTTTCAATTCTTGTTCTATCAGGAATCTTTTCAAATAATATCGTTGTCTTTCTCCTTCATAATACAGAACCGATAGTGGTTTTAGAGGAATCCACTTTTCTAGCAACAATAAATTATCAGGCATGTGAAGCGCTAAATCGGGTGTAGTGGTTTTAACCAATCCTTCACGAGTAACTATAAGTAATAGGTCATCTCCTTTAAAGGCACCTAAATAGTCTCCACGTTCCTCTGAATTCAACCTACGAGTGATCGAATCGTACCACAATTCACGGGGCTTTAAGGTTGATTTGCCAGAATCTTTAAATTCCACTTTCTTAACATGGCGTTTAGAAACTAGATTCCCTTTTGACGCTCTTCCTTTGATTAGTACATCTGCAAAGTCAATATCCCATTTTAATTTTTTGATATTAGCAGAAGACCTAAGTACAACGGTTACCACTTCGGCCTCTCCATTTGCATTTGCGCTAAAGTATAATACTTGACAATGTTCAACATTAGAAGTTAACGAGTATTTTCGATCTCTTGTAACTGATGTTACCGCAAACCTCTTAATATATGACGCTCCGTTCTTTGGGAGTTTATAAATCATATTATACACCATTCGAGAATCGTTCTTCTTAAATATGCCAACGTGGATAATATCTTTCCCTACAAATATCTTTGCATCTACTTTGCTCACCTGCATCGTTCCGTCTGCAAAAAAGACAATAAAGTCATCAATGTCACTACAATCGGCAACATACTCATCTTTACGCAAACCTGTTCCTACGAATCCTTCCTCCTTATTCACGTATAACTTAAGATTTCGAATCACAACTTTCGTCGCTTCAATAGTATCAAAAACTCTTAGTTCAGACTTACGTTCTTTGTCTTTACCATATTTCTTTTTTAATGACTTGAAGTAGTTGATTGCAAAATCGATAATATGCGCTAAATGATTTTCGACTTCAGCAATTTGGTCTTCTAATGACTCAATGTAAGCAGCTGCCTTATCAATATCGAACTTAGAGATGCGTTTGATTCGAATTTCAGTAAGACGCACGATATCCTCTTTGGTAACGGGTCGTTTCAAATGAGTGATATAAGGCTTAAGACCTTTATCTATAGCAGATATCACCCCTTCCCAAGTTTCTTCTTCCTCTATTTCTCGATAAATTCGATTCTCAATAAAAATGCGTTCTAATGAGGAGAAATGCCATTGTTCTTGTAGTTCCTGAAGCTGAATTTCAAGTTCAGACTTTAAAAGTGATACAGTATGATCTGTAGAACGCTTAAGAATCGTTTTAACGTCTATAAATGCTGGCTTATGATTTTCAATCACACAGGCTAAAGGAGCAATTGACATTTCACATGAAGTAAAAGCGTATAAGGCATCTATCGTTTTATCAGGGGAAATACCAGAGGGTAAATGAATTAAGATCTCTACATTCTCAGCCGTATTATCCTCTACCTTTTTAATCTTAATCTTGCCTTTGTCATTGGCCTTTAAAATTGAATCTATAAGAGATGAAGTATTTGTTCCAAACGGAATTTCTTGAATAACAAGAGTCGACTTATCTTGAATTTCAATTCTTGCTCTTACCCTAATCCTTCCTCCTCGAAGACCATCATTATATTGTGTAGCATCGACAATTCCTCCTGTTGGGAAATCAGGTACTAACGAAAAACTTCGATTATTTAAATAGGCAACACTCGCATCTATCAATTCATTGAAATTATGCGGAAGTATTTTTGTTGATAAGCCTACAGCAATACCTTCAGCTCCCTGGGCTAGAAGCATAGGAAATTTTACAGGTAGATGAATGGGCTCTTTTTTTCTTCCGTCATACGAACTTTGCCATTCTGTAATTTTAGGACTGTAAACAACATCTAACGCAAATTTGGTAAGTCTAGCCTCAATATACCTTGAAGCAGCGGCACTATCCCCTGTTAAAATATTACCCCAGTTTCCTTGGGTATCTATTAATAAATCCTTTTGTCCAATTTGGACCATTGCGTCTGAAATACTTGCATCACCATGCGGATGATATTGCATCGTGTGACCAACAACATTTGCCACTTTGTTATATCTGCCATCATCAAGCTCTTTAAGAGAGTGTAAAATACGGCGTTGAACAGGTTTAAAACCATCTTCAATTGCAGGTACTGCCCGCTCTAGTATTACATAAGAAGCGTAATCAAGAAACCAATCTTGATACATCCCCGAAACAGTGACCATCCTTTCATTCGGTTCAGAACCTTGATTTATATCATTCGGTGGTAGCTCGCTCATCAACTAGATCTAGTTCAACTTTAAGATTATTAATTACAAACTCTTGACGATCCGGAGTGTTCTTACCCATGTAGAAATTGAGTAATTGATCAATACTCATTGCCTTGTCAAGAAGTATAGGTTCTAAACGAATCGATTCACCTATAAAATGTTTAAACTCTTCGGGAGAAATTTCACCTAAACCCCTAAATCTCGTTATTTCAGGTTTAGTACCCAATTCAGCGATAGCTTCCTTTCGTTCTGCTTCACTGTAGCAATAAATCGTCTTCTTCTTA